>CAZSKH010000133.1:0-6019 GCA_964607395.1 uncultured Algimonas sp. | reverse complement strand
GCATAGCGACCCTCGGAGACGATTTGGCGGACATCCGCCGCAGTTTTGGCGAGGCCCACAGACGGAAAGGCTTTGGTCATATCACAGATCGCCTTGAGGCGAGTCTCGGAGATTTCCTGCGCGGCCTTTATGCCCGAATAAGTCAGCTCACCCTGCGGGGTATAGACAATCCAAAACCCGCTATCGAGTTGGCCCTGTCTGAGCTTGGGGAGATCGACTTGTAGCTCTGTCGGCCCGCCCGGATTGACAGATTTCATATAGGTCAAGGGAATATCAATATGCGTATCCAGCGTCAGAGTTCGGTCATGCAGAGCCGCCGCGTCCATGTCCGCAGGCGTAGTGGCGCAGGCCGTGACCAGCAGGGACGTGATCAGGAGAGCTCCAAATTTATGTAGGAACGTCATATCTATCTCCGAGCTCCGGCCGCAAATACACAGCCGATTTCAAAGTTAGTTTATCATACCTATGCGCTTTTGCCAGATAGGCCCGCAACGCAAATTCATCCGTCCATGAACGGTCCCTGAACCGTAAAATAACGCCTGAAAAATGGCTATTATCGGGCTGCCCCGTCGTGTTAATCTATTCCCGGGGCCAAATTTCTTGGAGGGGAAAAAGATGAGTGAAACTGAACCAAACACAGGCGCAGAGACAGAGATAGACGTCACCAATGCGTGGCAAGCCTCGAACGACCAGAAAGCCAAGGCCAAGAAGTTGCGCCTCATGGCGGGCGGGTCTTGGTTTGTCGCAATTGCCACAGAGATCGCAGCGATTGTCTTGCTGCTGAAGGATACGTTCAATAGCGGCGGTTTGGTTTTGTTGATCGGTCTGCTGGTCGTGATTGCTGTCTTTGCGATCCTGGGCAGCATTCTTTGGAAAAAATCCAATCGCCACGATCCGGCCACCAAGTCAGAGCCGTTCAAGTTCTTTGTTCAAAACCAACTCGGCGCGATTATTACGGTTATCGCCTTTTTGCCACTGCTGGCCTTGATTTTTCTCGACAAAGATATGGACCCGAAGAATAAGAAAATTGCCGGTGCGGTCGGGGTTGGCCTAGCGCTTTTGGCGACCACCGTTGGGATTGATTTCAAACCGCCGTCGACAGAGCAATATACGCAGGACATGAATGAATGCGCCGCGCAAATTAGAGCCAAGCAACCCACCACAGCCTGCTCGCCGGCCGTTGCTGAACAAGCGCAAGACATTGCGCGTGATTCCGACGCTGTTGAGAAAGCCACTGGCGGGTTGGACACGGTTTATTGGATCGCGCCGAAAAACGGCGCTGAGAAATCAAGTTCAAAGTTGGTCTTTCACCTGTGCGAAAATGTGAGTACCTTGCGCGGGAAAAACGTGAACTCGGGGTCTGTTACCGAAGCCTATGCCCAAAACGCGGTTCGCCTCACCAAGCAGATTAAAATGGAACAACGGCAATGCGGTTTCGAGGTGGCTGAATAGCCTCTAAGGCGGCGTTCGCCACACCGAAAAATAAGACAAATAATAAACCCGGCATCGTTTAGATGTCGGGTTTTTTTTATGGTCCGCATGCCCAAGTTCAGTCTGTTTCACAGGTTTTCCTCACGGGGATTAGATCAAAATCTGACTTTGAATGCGTTTTATTTGGCGCTTATGCGCAATCTCCTTAATCAAAAATAAAGCCTGTTTCTTCACCGAAAAAGAACCAGCGTAGCCTAAGGTTTTGCAAAATGAGATCAACACTCTGTTACGTGGGAGGAGCGGTCTCATTCAATTCAGGGTGATTAGAAATGTTCAAACAATATCTGTCAAATACAGCTGGCAATATCGGCATCATGTTCGCAGTAACATCGACCATGCTAATCATTGGGGTCGCAGCGGCGCTTGATATAAGTGGCGCCTCCAACCAACAGAACAATCTGCAAAGCATGTCAGACGCCGCGGTTCTTGCAGCCATATCCTCAGGGGAAACTAAATATTCCAAGGTGAAAAAGATTGTTGATGCGAGTTTAACTGCCAATAACTTAAATAATTTGAACTTGGATTGGGATCTGAAAATTGACGACAATACAGTAACTGTTGTCTTAAAGACCCCTTATGACACCAAAATTATGGGCTTTGTCGGCAAGAATGATTTACCGGTAAGCTCTCTTTCCGAAGGGAAATTTCCAGAAGAGCAGCCCATTAACATCGCGCTTGTCTTGGACAGAACCGGTTCAATGGCAGGCGCAAACATGGACTCCCTCAAATCCGCCTCGGCCGTGTTGGTTGACCAATTTAAGGAATATGATGAGGACACCCGTGTCGCAGTCGTTCCATTCTCGAATTACGTGAACGTTGGCGTGTCGCGCAGACGCGAGAACTGGTTAAAAGTACCGGCAGATGAGATTACCGAAGTTCCGGCAGGCGAATGCTATATGCAACAACCCCGGACCTGCACAACATATGAAACGCGAACCTCTTCCACGACTAACGATGGTGTGACTACGGAGCGAACTTATGACTCTTGTACAAATTATGAAGACGATGGACCTGAAGAAGAGGTTTGCCCGGAAGCTTACACCAGCGAAGTCAAATGGAACGGCTGCATCGGGTCCCGTAGTGGTCTATATAATAGGACGGCCGCTTACCGCGGGAAACGCATTCCCGGCATCCTAGGAGAATGGTGCGGTGAAGAAGTATTGCCTCTTTCCGATGATATGGACATCGTCAAAGCCAAAATTAATAGTTTAACAGCTAGCGGCAATACCTATATTCCCGTTGGGCTGATAAGTGGCTGGAGAATGCTGGATGCCGATAGGCCTTTTCAATCCCTTTCCAATAAAGAGGAGAAGAGGAAACGGGCTCTAATTCTCATGACAGACGGGCAAAATACTTTATCCCTGACGGATCCCTATCAAGACGGAAAACATACAGGTAATGACACAGAGGAAGCAAATAAACTCACGAGTGAGCTTTGTGATAACATAAAAAAGGCCGACATTGATATATGGACAGTGGCTTATAATTTCGATGACAAGACATCGAAAACAATGTTGCAAGACTGCGCCTCAAGTTCCGCTCAGTTCTTTGATGCCTCCAACGAATCCGGGCTAAAATCTGCCTTCGAGCAGATCGGGAAATCCCTCTTTGTTGCACGTTTATCTCGCTAAGGTCTGGGGTCCTCTGCTCCTTCTCCAAGAAGGAGGAGCGCCATATAAATCATTAAACCCGGCCTCATCGCGATGTCGGGTTTTATAGTATAAAATCACCAAACATCACCTTCACCGCCTGCCCTTTTATCGTGACCGTCACAGGGTTTTGGGTTGTGTCAGCTTGTAGGTGAGACGGCCGACCCATATCGACGCCTTGCGTGAAAGAGAGTGACTGCGGGGCGCCGAGTTTCTCGGTTAAGAGCGCGGCGAGAGTCGCGGATGCACTGCCCGTTGCGGGGTCTTCGGGGATATTATCCAGCGGCGCGAACATGCGAGATTCAATCAGCGCACCGTCTCGGACATAAACGAAAATTGCGAAATCATGACTGGCGGGATAGAGATCAGCCCCGGCTTGGAATGCCTGAGGGTTTGGACAGCACTTTGAGAGCTCGCCCAAGTCTTTCAACTCGACCAACACGAATGGCAATCCCATGCTGGCGAGGACGGGTAAATGCGTCTTTGTTTTAATGGCGGTCTCTTTTATCCCCAAAGCATTGGCGACCATTAACGGGTAAGGAGTCACTATGATGTCCAGCGGCTGCGTCGCGGTGAAACTCGCGCCTTGGTCCGTTACCTCGCCTATAATCGGCCCGACGCCCAACTCCAGCACCATTGGCGAACTGTGGCCAAGGTCAGACAGCGCGATCAGCGTGCCAATCGTAGGATGCCCTGCGAAATCCACCTCAGATGTCGGCGTGAAAATCCGAACCTGCGCGGTGTGGTCGGGGTCCGTCGGGGGATAGACAAAGGTCACTTCAGAAAAATTAAACTCTGCCGCAATGGATTGGAGTTTATCCTCGGGAAGCCCCGCCGCATCCGGGAAAACCGCAAGTTGGTTCCCGCCAAAGGGCGTGTCGGTGAAAACGTCATAGACGAGGTATTGTGTCATGAAATAGTTGTAGCTCGAAATATCGAGATGAAACAGAGACAATGCACGACATAAACGGCGTTGAAGACCTGTTAGCTTCGTCATAATTGAATTAAAAATTTACTCAGCCAAAGCCCGCGTAAATGTTGGGATATTCAAAGCTCGCAAATCCAAAAATATACCCGCCTAGCGCATCAATCGAACCGAATCTTTCAAGTCGGCAGAAATATTCTCAAATTGCTTTATGAGAGAGTTGTTACTCTCGGCTACAAAAGCCTTAGACGGCGAGCTCGCACAGTTTCTCAGCAAGGTACGAGCCGTCTGACTCTCGACCTGAAAAGCGACTGTATAAATTTCAGTTCCGTCGGCTTTAATACTTTCACAGAGACGCGCCGTTGTGCGGTCTGTTTCGATCGCAGTCTCTCCCTCTTCAAAGTTGACACCATCAATGCGTGGAGGAGCCTTTAAGACCTCCCGCGCATTTGCGTTGTCATTAATGAAAGTCGTGTTGTTCCCATCCGTCATAAAAACTAAAACTTTGCGGTTCGGGTTTTCTGGATTGTCCTGAACATTATCAAATGGCAACCCCGGTGATAAAACACGTTGCCCCCAAATCAGCCCCGCCGGTAGATAGGTGTTATCTGTTGTAAACATCCGATTAATTTGGGTACGAAGCTCAGTATAATCTGTTGTAAGAGGTGTGATCGCAGTCGGACAAAAAGCTCGTCTATCGGTATTATGACCCGGAATTATTTCATGCGGGATCGGGTCAAGAAGCCCTTCAATTGGCGTTGTGTAACTTCCATCACGCTCATTAAGGGGATAGCTGCGTGTCCCGACACATCCAATCCAACGTGACTCAATTATTCGAGTTCGTTCTTCATATGTAGTTTCCTGATTTTCGCAAACCTCGGTCTCATATTCTTCTTCGACGCCATCGACTTCCCTTGTCCGAGTCTCAGTTCGGCAGGTTCCTCCACTGTGTGTCGCTTGCTGATACGTTCGCTCAGTCGTGAATTCTTCTGGAACGCTCAACCAGGACTCATCTTTTAAATCAGGGTGAACACCGACATATCTAGCGAACGGTACAATGGCGACCTTACTATCGCTACCGCTCTCCTCAATGGCATCAACCAACCTAACAGCCCCGGCTTTCAGAGCTGTCATTTTACCTGACACCCGCATAGAGTCAGTATTGTCTAATGCCAGGACAATATCGACACCTTTCACACTGGGCATTCCGGATTCTGCTTCGGCTTTTATGATTACATTTTCTTGTCCAATAAATCTTCCAAACATCGTTGGGTAATTAATTGTTGCGGTCACGATCACGGACTCATCATTAATTTCGACGGTTGGACGCACCTCGGCGTTTTCATATCCATTAGCCTTAATCACTTGATAGGCAGCTTCCTCGCGAATATTCTTGTTAGTGGACGCGTCATTTTCGGAATCTATCGTAACGGTAGCAGCTGCTAAGGCCGCAAAATCCACTTGTGCCTGTAGCGTGGTTTGTGTTTTGACCATATTTGTATAATCAAGGCCGACGCCGAGGACGCTCAGCAAACCAAACATCGCAATCGAAAACACTATAGCGACGTTGCCGGACTCATCAGATTTGAATCTATTTATCGTCATGTCTATTAGCTTTCCTACACTCAGGCCGGTTAATAGCTATGATTTATGAAGCTCGCCCTTATTGATACGGTTGACATTTATTTAAATATAAGAGCGCTCAGCGTTACCTCGCCAATTTCAATCCGTAAAAAAAGCCGCGTCGGATGACGCGGCTTCTCTAATTTTATCTGATTTCGCCAGTCCGAAACCCATGGGTTTCGGCGCCGCGCTCATTCGCTCCGCTTGAGCGAATGCAAAACGCGCTAGGCATCATCAGGAATATCCGCCGGAAATTCTTCGAGCGACGGTGCAGCGGCTGCACGGTCTTCGAGGAATTTCTGATCGCGATCATTGGCGAGCTTCTGATATT
>CAZSKH010000132.1:2490-6867 GCA_964607395.1 uncultured Algimonas sp. | reverse complement strand
AAATTCTATCTGCCCGTCTATGACAAATCTATGCCGTCTCGATTTGCAGTCATCCCGCGCTATGGGCAGCCAGAAGATGTGAAATGGTTTGAAGCCGAGACGACCTATGTTCTGCATTTTATGAATGCCTATGAAGAGGGCGACGAGCTTATCATGGATGGATATTTCCAAGATGACCCGCGGCCAAATCCGTTGGGTTTTATGCCAGAGCGCTATCAGGCGCTGGCTGCGAATATTGACCTCCATTCCCTCAAAACGCATCTTCATCGCTGGCGGTTTAACCTCAAGACGGGAGAGACGCTTGAGGAGCGGCTCTATGATGATGAGATCGTCGAGTTTGGCACAATCAATCAAACCATCGCAGGTGAAAAACATCGCTATATTTACAGCGTGCTCGGCGAAGACGGATGGTTCCTCTTCACGGGTCTCATCAAACATGATTTGGAAACCGGCGAAACACAGCGCTATGATTTTGGAGAGAAACGCTATGGCTCCGAAGCGCCATTTATCCCGCGCAAAAATGCGACCTCTGAGGATGATGGCTATTTGATTAGCTTCATCACAGATATGGAGTTGGACCGCTCTGAATGTGTCATCCTAGACGCGAAAGATATCGCCGCTGGTCCGGTTTGCCAGATTATCCTACCGCACCGGATTTGTAGCGGCACCCACGCCGTTTGGGCCGGGGCAGATGAGCTTGGTGAAACATCATTGCTGGAGGCCGCGGAATAATGGCGGGTGATATCTATATCCTCGGCGGGCACCAGACGGATTTTGCGAAAAATTGGGCGCGGGAAGGTCAGAGTTTTTACGACATGTTTGAGCAATGCCTCTTGGCGGGGCTGGCGAAAACAAAACTAGAGCCGAAAGAGATTGAAGTCGGCCATGTCGGGAACTTCGTTGGTGAGCTGTTTACAGGGCAGGGTTTGTTAGGCGGGTTTTTCGGGCATGTGCATCCTGATTTCGCCGGTATGCCATCCTCGCGTCATGAGGGGGCTTGTGCATCAGGATCGCTCGGTATTTTGGGCGCAATGACGGATATTGAGAGCGGCCGCTATGATCTGGCTTGTGTGATCGGCCTAGAGATGATGCGCAATGTTCCGGGCTTAGAAGCGGCTAAGAATCTCGGCGCGGCCATATGGGTCGGCGAAGAAGCCCAAGATGCCAGCTACATCTGGCCCGCCATGTTTTCGGATTTGGCCGAAGAGTATGATCGCCGCTACGGGTTGAAATATGAGCATCTCGCCGAAATCTCAAAAGTGAATTTCGCCAATGCTCGCCGCAACCCAAATGCGCAGGCGCGCAGCTGGCAATTTGAAGACGCGAGCTTTACCGCTAATGATGAAATGAACCCCGTCATAGAGGGCTGGATGCGCCGTCAGGATTGCGGACAGGTCAGCGACGGTGCGGCTGTGGTATTTCTGGCGTCAGAAGCGCGAGCCAAAGAATATGCCGATGCGCGTGGTTTGCGCCTCAAAGATATCGCAAAGATAAAAGGCTGGGGACATTCCACCGCGCCTATGTTGATGAAAACGAAACTCGCGCAAAGTGAAGGCGCGGATTATGTGCTACCGTGGACGCGCAAAGCGATCACGGATGCCTATGCCCGCGCGAATATTTCCGGTGCAGACGATCTCGACGTGATCGAAACCCATGACTGCTTTTCGATCACGGAATATATGGCGATCGAACATTTCGGGATTACGGCTCCGGGTGAAGCATGGAAAGCCGTCGAAAATGGCGCCATCGCAATGGACGGCAAATTGCCCATCAACCCGTCGGGCGGGCTCATCGGTATGGGGCATCCTGTCGGGGCCACGGGCGTGCGCATGATGCTGGATGCGTCAAAACAAGTCACAGGAACAGCTGGCGATTATCAAGTTGAAGCGGCAAATACTGTTGGCCTGTTCAATGTGGGCGGGTCAGGTACAACAAATTGTGCCTTTGTCGTAGGACGATAAAAATACTCTGGGGAGAGACGAATGACTGAGACTTTCGACTATGTGATAATTGGCGCAGGCTCTGCGGGATGCGTGTTAGCGAACCGCCTGTCCGAAGACCCTAATGTGTCTGTTTGTCTTTTGGAGGCAGGCGGAACGCATAAACATTGGAGTGTCTTCACCCCCGGTGCCACGATCTGGAATATGGTGCTCGGAAAGCGCAATTGGCGCTTTGAGACGGAGCCGCAAGAGGGGCTCAATGGCCGCAAAGGCTATCAACCGCGCGGTAAGGTTTTAGGCGGGTCGTCCAGTATCAACGCGATGATCTATATTCGCGGCCACAAAGCTGATTATGATGAATGGGCGAATTTGGGAAACACCGGTTGGTCCTATGATGAGGTCTTGCCGTATTTTAAAAAGAGCGAGCACCGCGAAGCAGGCGGCGATGAATTTCATGGGCAGGGCGGTGAATTAAATGTTGCGCCTTTGTCGGAACCCGGAGCCGTCAATGAAGCCTTCTTTGAGGCGGGTCGTCAAAACCAAATCCCATTTACGGATGATTTCAATGGTGCCCAACAAGAGGGCTTGGGTATGTATGAATGCACCCATAAGGGCGGCGAGCGGTGGTCCACCGCACGGGCTTTTCTGGACCCGATTGATGAGCGTCCGAACCTGACTGTTTTGACAGGCGCGCATACCGAAAAAGTTCTGATTGAGAATGGGCGCGCCACAGGCGTTCAATATCTGAAAGACAAGTCCAGCCAGAGTGTTCACGCGACACGCGAAGTTATCGTGTCAGGCGGAGCTTTTGGCTCGCCGCAAATCCTATTGCTGTCTGGGATTGGCGCGAAGGATAAGCTCGACCCGCATGGGATAGAGCAGGTCCATCAGTTACCGGGCGTTGGAGAAAATCTCCAAGACCACATTGATTATGTCATATCTTACCGGTCACCCCTGAAGGATAATTTCGGCTTGTCCTTGATGGGGAATGTCCGTCAGCTCGGAGATATCCTCCGCTATCGCAAAGAGCGTAAAGGCCTATTCGCGTCCAACCTCGCGGAGAGCGGTGGCTTTCTCTATACGGACAGGTCGGAACCCTCGCCTGACGTCTCTTTGGTTTTGGTTCGGGCAATGGTGGACGACCATGGCCGGAAACTACGCTGGGGGCATGGATATAGCTGTCATGTTTGTGTGTTGCGCCCGAAAAGCCGGGGCGCGGTTTGGCTAAAAAGTGCCGACCCGTTAGCCCCGCCCGCGATTGATCCGGCATTCCTGCGGGATGAGCGAGACATGGATACGCTGCTTCGCGGCGCGCATTTGATGACGCAGATTATGGAATCACCTGCATTTGATGAGATAAAAGGCAAGCCGCATTACGTGGCGGGAACCACGGATAGCGAGGAGCTGAAAGCCGATATTCGTGCGCGCGCAGATACGCAATATCACCCCGTTGGGACATGCAAAATGGGGAATGATGACTTGGCCGTGGTGGATGATCGTCTGCGGGTTCACGGCCTTGACGGCTTGCGGGTGGTAGATGCCTCCATCATGCCGAATTTGGTCTCCGGCAATACCAATGCGCCGACAATAATGATCGCAGAAAAAGCCGCAGATATGATAAAAGAGGACGCTGGACTTGTGATGGCGGAAGCCGCCGAATAAACGACGGCCATGACCAGATCCGTTGAAATTGTTGAAGTCGGTCCGAGAGATGGTCTTCAAAATGAGGCAACGCTTGTTTCCACACAGGACAAAGTCGCCTTCATTCGGCGCGCGATTGCGGCCGGGGCGAGGCGTGTTGAAATCGCAAGTTTTGTCCATCCGAAACTGGTCCCGCAAATGGCAGATGCGGAAGATGTCGTCAAAGCGCTGGGGGTGGTCGACGGCGTTACGCGTATTGGCCTGACGCTGAATAAGCGTGGGGCTCTGCGCGCGCTGGCGTGCGGCGTTGACCAACTCGGCGCGGTTTGCGTGGCATCGGACGGTTTCGGGTTGAAGAACCAAAATCAAACCAGCGCAGAGACGGTCGCGACCGCGAATGAGATCGTCAGGCTCGCTCAGGCCGAAGGGCGCACGGCGCAGGTAACCGTCTCTACGGCCTTCGGGTGTCCGTTTGACGGCGAAGTGCCAGAGCAGCGCGTCCTAGATATTATAACTGAACTTGCCGAAGCTAGTCCGAGCGAGATTGCGATTGCGGACACAATTGGCGTCGGCGTTCCTTCTCAAGTGACCAGCCTCGTCAGCAAAGCCGTCAATCTCATCGCTCCAATTCCTGTGCGCGTGCATTTTCACAACACCCGAAATATGGCGATAGCGAATGTTTGGGCGGCGATTGAAGCGGGGGCAAAAACAATTGATAGCTCCATCGGCGGCATAGGGGGTTGCCCCTTTGCACCGAATGCGACGGGAAATGTCGCGACGGAAGATGTCATTTATT
>CAZSKH010000132.1:0-2390 GCA_964607395.1 uncultured Algimonas sp. | reverse complement strand
TGCCCCTTTGCACCGAATGCGACGGGAAATGTCGCGACGGAAGATGTCATTTATTTGCTAAACAGGTCGGGCATAGACCATGGTCTCGATTTAGACGCGCTAATAAATACAGCTAAATGGCTGGAAACCGTGCTTGGTAAGAAAGCGCCGTCCATGCTCGCGGCGGCAGGCGGGTATCCCGCGTAGGTTTAGACCTCGCACAACCATTCAATTTCATTCACCCCTATGAAACGCGCCATCCGCAAGAGTTCAGAGTTTAGTTTTTCTGCGCGTGTGGCCGTCCATGTGGTCTTGGGTTCCAACCAGACAGCGTGGACCTTTAAGACGCCTTTTTTGCGGTCCGCTTTTACCTCAATCCGTCCAATGAATTTGTCGCCTTCCAGCATCGGGTAAACATAATAGCCGTAAACACGTTTGGCTGCTGGTACAAAAATTTCGATTTTATACGCCATGCCGAACAAGCGTTTCAATCGGGTGCGGTCGCGAATGACCGGGTCAAATGGATTGATAATCCGCAAGCGCGATGTGGGCGCGGAGAGGTTGGCGAGACGGGTTTCAATATCCGCAGGGGCCAAACTCTCCGCCCAAGACCCATCATGGCTTTGGATATCTATGGGAATAACGGCGTTTGAGTTTTTTACCCAATTCGCGACATCAACCCGGTCAACAGCGTCCCAGAATTTTTGAATATCGCGGGTTGTACCAAAACTCATGCGGTCAAGTGCGGCTTGACATAACCAGTCGATTTGTTCGGCGTCAGTGATATTCTGGGCAAATATATCCGGCGGAATAATGCGGTCTGTCAGGTCATAAAATTTGACGAAGTTCTCGCGATGAGAGGTCGTCAGCTCGCCGCAATACCACATGTAATCCAGTGCCTTTTTGTGGGGCGGACGTTTCCACATCGCTTTTTCGCCTTTAATTTTCGTATCAAAAGCGCGCGTCGAGAGCGGACCCTCACGCGCAATACGGTCTTTTATGGCTTGATGACTGACATCTTGCGGGTCTGTGTCGACATACCAATAGCCCGTGAATTTCTTTTCAAGACGGGCAAATTGGCGTCTCCACATCGGATAGAAGTCTATGGGGATGAGCGACGCATCATGGGTGAAATGTTCGAAAAGGGCGCGGTCGTCCTTGAGCAATTTCCACAACATGGGCTCACGGTAATTCTGATTGCGCGTCCAAAGGATATGATGATGCGCGCGGGTGACATTTCGGATCGAGTCGAGCTGAACAAATCCAAGGTCTTTGATGATTTTCAGAAGGTCGAGCGGACCCGTCGGCGTTTGGCTCAACCCTTGCGAATGAAGCCATAACCGCCGCGCATCTCGGTTCTTGATTTTTATGCGCATGGTGGGCGAGGCTAATGCCTATTCGGTCGCAATGGCTGCGATAGTTTCGCTGATATTTTCATAATTTGTGGTCTCAATGAACCCGATCGAAAATCTCTGCGGCTCCGTCAGAAATTTATCTTTATTGCGGCGGCCAAACCCGAGGACGGTCATATCTGGGCGGCTGACATAATCATTCGGTTGGTCATCATCTTTATGTTGCAACATATATATCATGCGCGGAGAGTTTTCGTCGCCAAAAGCCATCCACTCTGGTCCGGGCAGGTCGCCGATAAATTCCTCATCAATCAAGTGGCGCTCACTATCCGCAGATGAATAGCGGAAATCGGAACGGTCCATCTCGCCGCCCGGCACGCCTTCATATTGCACCCAATATTTATAACCGGGACTGACGCGGGCCATAGTGAAATCTAACCGGTCAGGATAGAAATCATAATGGCCTTCCCATTTCTGGTTCTCAGAGGTCACGACGATGCGAACATGGTCAGGTGTTTCAATCTCAACCACTGCGGTCGACGGGTCGGTGCCCGCATTCATCGCGTGGAAGTAATTGCCGTCTTGTTTGTGGATGGCATTTGGGAAGCCGCGATACTCGCCCTTATGCGCGCTGCCGGGGGTCTTGTTAAACCCCAGCCAATCAATACCGTCTTTGTCCAGCATAGAGGATAACCCGCCACCTGATTTCTCGAGGAAATAGGTCGCAGTCTCCGTCGTGACGATGAAGGCGACATCCCCACCTGCGGACTCGTCTACCCCTTGAGAGAGGCGAACAGTTGGCGCGGTCTCTGACGGGGTGCATCCTGCGGCAAGACCCAGTGCCGCCAAGACACCAAAGGTTCGTTTGAAGTTCGACATCACAGTTTCTTCCCTTGACGATCATTTGCAGCGATAGGGTCGGTCCCAGCGCTTTTTCTGAGTAAGCCCCCAATCGAAATCAGCACAGCTGCGCAGGCTAGAAAGGTCAGACGTCCCCACATCGGGTTTGGGATTAAGACCATGGTCAATAATCCGGCGCCCATACAGGAGACAATCACG
>CAZSKH010000131.1:0-6884 GCA_964607395.1 uncultured Algimonas sp. | reverse complement strand
CGCGTGGTTGAGCTTTGCACGGGCGACCTCGGCTTTGGCGCGCGCAAGACCTATGACATCGAAGTCTGGCTGCCGAGCCAAGACACCTATCGCGAGATTAGCTCCATCAGTAATTGCGGGGACTTCCAAGCCCGCCGCATGAATGCCCGCTATAAACATGCCGAAAAAGACAATCGCTTCGTCCATACGTTGAACGGAAGTGGTTTGGCCGTTGGCCGGACATTGGTTGCGGTGCTGGAGAATTATCAGAATGAAGATGGAACGATAACGGTTCCGGAGGCGTTGGTCGGATATATGGGCGGATTGAAGGTTGTGCAATAATCAAAGGACTCTCCTCCACCGCGATAGCGGGGGAGGTGGGCCGCGTAGCGGGCCGGAGGGGGTGCAGCGCGTCTGCGCTGCTTAGGAAATTCAATGACCTTTTGTACAGCTTTTTTGGTCGCGCCGACGCGCGACACCCCCTCCGACTTCCGAGCCTGCTTCACAGCCTCTCCAGCCACCTCCCCCGCTATCGCGGTGGAGGAGAGTTCTTTTGTAATCGACAGTTCACAAATTGGATACAGCGTCCTACTTAGACCCTATGAAAATCCTCCTCACCAATGATGACGGCGTAAACGCGCGTGGTATCTCTGTCCTTCGCGAAATCGCATTGCGGATCTCGGACGATGTATGGACCTGTGCGCCGGACTCGGAACAATCGGCGGCATCGCGCGGGGTGTCGCTCCATAATCCCGTTCGCCTGAGGAAACTTGACGAGCGGATTTATTCCGTGACCGGAACGCCGACAGACTCGGTGATTGTCGCGCTGAAAGCCCTGATGCCGGATAACCCGCCCGACCTGATTTTGTCGGGCGTGAATCGCGGGCAAAACCTCGCCGAAGATGTCACATTTTCCGGCACAGTCGCGGGTGCGTTGCAAGGCATGCAAATGGGCGTGCCGTCTATCGCACTCTCCCTCGCGCGCGGATTTCAGGGCGCGCAGAGCTTGCCGTGGGAGACGGCGCTGGCGCATGGCGCGGCCACGATTAAAACTCTGCTAGAGAAGGGCTGGGCGTCCAATGTTGTGCCGAATGTGAACTTCCCAGATACGGCGCCAGAGGATGTCAAAGGCTTGCAATATACGCGGCAAGGCCACCGCGATTTCCAAATGACGGGTGTGGACCGCCGCGCGCATCCACGGGGCGGGGAGTATTTCTGGCTGACTTACGGCGCAAAGAAATCGAACCCCCCGCAAGGCACGGATTTGCGCGCCATTTACGACGGGTATATTAGTGTCACGCCCCTTCACACGGACTTGACCCACGAGGATAGCCTGTCCACGTTTAACGCATGAGTATTGATCCGGGACTCATTGATATGATTATGCGGTTACGCAGCCGCGGGATATCTTCCAACGCCGTTTTGCGCGCTGTTGAGCTCGCCCCGCGTCGGCATTTCGTGCCTATGGAAAAACGCGATGTTGCCTATGACGCTGTCAATGTGCCTATCGCCTGCGGGCAGACGTTGCCGCCACCCATGACCGCCGCACTGCTGGCGCAATTATTGGATGTGCAGGCAGATCACAAAGTCCTGACGCCGGGATTGGGCAGCGGATATTTGGCGGCCATTTTATCTCATATGGCAACCCGGATTTACACAGTTGAGCGGTATAAAACACTCATCCGAAACGCAGATGAGCGACTGCGCGCGCTCGATATATATAATGTTGTGACCCGCCACGGGGACGGGCGGTATGGGTGGCCGGGGCAGGCGCCTTTTGACCGTATCGTTATGGGCTATGCTTTGCGCGCTGAACCTGAGGCTGTTCTTGGCCAACTCGCGCCGGGCGGGAAATTGCTGGCAGTTATCGACGGGACATTGACGCTTTTCGAAAAACCGCGCACAAAAATCAGCGTAACGGAGTTGATGCCGCTCGATTTGGATATGGTCGAGGCCGGGAAGTCTCGCACACTTTAAGGCGAAGTGTTACAAAGTGAAATATTAAACGTTATTTTACAATGCGAATGAGCGTTTCTATCAGAGATAGACATGGGCCGTAATTTACACAACTTGTTCAAAACACTCTTCGGGATAGGATGCCTAATGCTGGCCTCTTGCGGAGGGACGACTGTTCAACCCCTGAGGTCGAGTGGTTCAGCAGATGATGATGACAATTCGCAAACCCCGCTCTTGGCCTTAGCGACATTTGACGGTTTCTCACATCTAAACACGACGCTGCGCTTCAGTGAAGGACAGACTGTCACGTTTAAAATAAATGACATTGCAACAGGGGTCACGACGATGTCTTTAATGCAAATCTCTGGTCCTCCCGTCAATTTTGGAAAGATTGAGGTGAGCGGCGAAACCTCTGACGATGGGGACCTAAATGTTGGTTCCGGGACGAATGACAGGCGCTTTACCTTACAGGACGTTGAAGGTCCCCGTGTCGTCACGTTTCAAAGCTTCGGCGAACCAACGGCCGAATTTGTTGTGCCCAGTGTGACCGAACGAACCACGATCAATTTTCAGTTCCGCGCCGCGTCGGGCACCGCCTCTATTTCTCAAACAATCCCTATCATCATAGAAGATGACGCCGGAGCCCTTACGCTCTCGGGGCAAGTGTCCAAGGGCTTGGTTTCCAATACCCGCGTGAGATTATTCTCGGTCGATAATTTCCTTGATGATGTTTTAGGGGAGCGGCAAATTGTTGAACCCGTTCAGATAGACGAAACGGGGACCTATGTGTTCACACTTTTACCGTCCATCGATTTCGAAAATCTGCTGCTATATAAAGTAAAAGGGGATGGCGCGGATATGATCTGTGATGCGCCGCAAGGCTGCCTACAAACCCCCTTTGGCGAAACATTCGAGGTTGAAGATGATCTCGATCTACGCGCCTACATTGATGTGCCAGATTTGGGGACAACGAATGTTGCTAATATAAATATTTTGACGACACTGGCCGCAAAAAGCGCGCAAGATTTCGCTGGGATTTTCTCTCGCGTTGGTCCCCGAGCTGTTGAGGACGGGCAAGAAGAAGTCGCTAATGTGTTTGGACTACCCGAGCAAGCTTTTACGACTGTTCCGTTCGTTGATATTACGAAACCCATTACCTCGACGGATGAAAACGCCATTCGGGTGGCCATGATCGGCGGCGGCGTTTTGGGGGCCGCTTTTGCACAGAGCGATCCGGACGATCCGGAGGACTATTTGGACGAATTGGACGACTTTATTGATGACTTTGGTAAGGGGCGTCTCGCGTGCCAAGACGGGCCGGATCAGGACACGATCAGCATAGAAGATGTCATGCGTTACACGCTTGATGTTGCTCGGATCAATGGCAGTCAAAACACGCAGAACTTCTTTCTGTCACGGTTGTCCGCGATAGAAAACGGCGCGACAGATTGCAATTTCACGTCGAGACCGGAATAACGTCGTGGTGCATTTGAGTTATAGCGCTGAGTTCAAAGCCAACTGAACTCCTCCCAAATTAACACAAAACTGCCGTCTTAAGGCCAGATGAGGGCCCGCTTTAAGAGTATGAAGAGGCCCATGAATGACCCTCTGATTTACCTGCATGAGCGCCGCGTGGCGCTGCGAACGCGAGTCGTAAAGGGGGCGTGGTCTCTGGCGGGTTATGAATTCTTAGCTTTTGGAATCAAGCAAGGGTGGGCGTGTTTATTTGGCGGGCTAATGCTCTCGCTGATTTTGCTGACCTATCTGTTTTATCCCCCAGATGCGCCGCTCGCGCGATACGATTTTCTCACCATCGCGGCCGTGTTGATTCAGCTGGGCATGTTGGTTTTTCGCTTGGAAAGGTGGGATGAAGCCAAGGTCATTTTTGTTTTCCATATCGTGGGCACCGCTATGGAAATTTTCAAAACCCAAGTGGGCAGCTGGGTTTACCCTGAACCCAGCGTGCTTCGAATAGCAGATGTGCCGCTGTTTTCGGGGTTCATGTATGCCTGTGTCGGGAGTTATATTGCGCGAGTTTGGCGGCTATTTGATTTCAGATTTGACCGCTTTCCGCCGCTCTGGATACAGGGCGTTTTGGCCGGGCTTATCTATCTGAATTTCTTCTCCCATCATTATTTTCTCGACATACGTTTGGGACTCTTTCTCGCGGCAGCCGCTCTTTACGGCCCCTGTATGGTTTGGTTCAAACCGGACGAGGCCCACCGGCCCATGCCTTTGTTAATCGGGCTGGGCTTAGTTGCGCTGTTCATTTGGATTGCCGAGAATATTGGAACATTCACCAAGACATGGGCTTATCCTGGGCAAGAGGTCGCGTGGCACATGGTTAGTTTGGAAAAGATGGGCAGCTGGTTCTTGCTGATGATTATCAGTTTCGTCCTGGTTGCGGCGTTGCACCCATCAGAAAGAAAAGCGGCGAGAGATTCCTAACGTTGCGAAAACGCCTGAGGCTGAACCATCTTCAGCCTGAATAATGGGGCTCTCTCTATAATCGCCTAGGGCTTCGCGATAGCTCATGACCGCAGTGAGGCTCCAGTTTTCGTCTAACGTTATGCCGCTTAGCAAAGTGGCAGAGGCTTGGTGGAAGCCACTTTCTGTATTGAATTCGGAGAGAATAGAACGTGTTGCTGCATCTGCGCCGATTCCATATACGGCTTGGGTGTAATTTTGGTCTCCCCAACTAAGTGTCAAAATGGGTTGAACATACCATCCATCTCCAGGGTATCGTGTTCCTACTGAAAGATCTGCGACAAACCCGTCATGGCCGCCAATAACGTCTTGTCCGGCTGACACGTCGACGCCAATGATGCTAATGGTGGAGCGAGCATAACCCCCAACGAGAGCGCTTGCGCCAATATCCTCTAGGCCTTCTAACGTCGGACTGTCATTGCTGTCGCGGCCAAAATCAAAGCTCACGCGTGGCCCGGCGCGTAGAGACCATTTCCCAGGACCTTGCCCTGTCCCAATATCGAAAATATCAGCGCTAAGAGCGAGCCCGAACATGTCCACACCGTAGATATTTTCAAACCCAAGATAAGGCAATAGGTTGGTTTGTGTCTGATCAGACCCGACATAGGCAGGACGGACTAAGAGGGCTCCGCCGACATCAATATGGCTGTCTTTTTTCTCTTCGGCCCCAGCAGGTTTTGCGACAAGCGCGATTGCTGTCGATAAAAGAAAAGCGAGGCATGTAGGTTTCATGCCTTACATACGCACAGCGCGCGAACAGGTTGCAAAAAAAGCGATATGGAATTTGATCAAAGAGGTTTTGAGATTAGCCGAGACCTTCTCATACACCACCGCCAAACCATAGCGTTGCGAGTTACAAGGTTAGCGCCTTATAGAGTGAACTTGCGGGCGAAACCCAGCGACACTAAGAAACCCGTATCAGACCCATCCGAGGCTTGCAGGATCGGGCTATCATTGGCCTCGCCAGTATACCAACTATGAGAACCGATTAGGGTGATAACGTATTTATCATTTAGCTCAAACCAGCTCACAGCGCTGATTGAGTAAGCGTTGAGTCCAGAGTCGACCTCATTTACGTCTAGACCTGAAAGGGTGGCCTGTTCTTGCGTCACGCCAAAGAAGCTCTGGTTGTAGTTTGAACTGCCCCAGCTGATTGTAGCTGCGGGTTGGATGTTTAGTTTTCCGAGAGGTAAAAGTGTGCCGATAGACGCATTTGCCGTCAGGCCGTCGTGACCGTCAATCACGTCTTGTCCGACATCAAGCCTAAGGCCGACAGGCCCTATCGTCGCTCGTGTATAACCGCCCACGAGAAGACTCCCGCCAATATCCTCGAAGCCCGTCAGGTTTTCGCTATCCTCTGAGTTTCTCCCAGATTGATATGTGGCGATTGGGCCAGCGCGTAGCGACCATTTTCCGAGTCCGACACCTGTGCCAGTCTCGATGGCCCGGTAAGAGATGGAGGGGCCAAAAATATCAATGCCTTTGTAATCATCCACGCTCAGATAGGGGAGAATTTGAATGTCATCTTCAGCCGACCCTATATGTTCAGGACTGAGTAGGGCTTGAACGCCGACATAAACGGACGTCCCTGCTTCAGTTTGAGCGGGCCCTTCCATTGCAAAAGCGAGGCCTGGGGTGCTGAAACCCATAAGGCAAATAAGGGAGGGGAGCGTGAGTAAATGTTTCATGCGCCCCCGCTATTCATCTATTTAATCACCTGCCAATAACGTTCGCGAGAGAGTTTTGTTATGTGCTTTCTGGGGTGCTAAAATCGAGTTGCAGCTTTTTTGATTAATCTTTGAAAAAGCAGATCATTTCTATACAGAGACCATTCTTGAACATTCTTCGTGACTTCATCGGTTTAAGCGCTAGGTCACGAAACAAACATACCACTTTGAAAAGCCTAAAAGATCGAGCGATATGACACAGACGACACCTGATATTATCTACACAATTGTTGATGAAGCGCCGGAACTGGCCCGCAATTCTTTGCTGCCGATTATCACGGCATTTGCCGATGCGGCAGACATCAAAGTTGAGACGCGCGATATCTCGCTGGCCGGACGGATTTTATCTTTGTTCCCTGATCTTTTGACGGATGCGCAGCGCGTTTCGGATGACTTGGCGGAACTCGGAAAACTCGTCAAAACGCCGAACGCAAATGTGATCAAACTGCCAAATATTTCGGCCTCCGTTCCGCAACTCCAAGCGGCGATTAAAGAGCTTCAGTCGCAAGGCTACCCGATCCCGGATTATCCAACGGACCCGAAATCTGCCGCAGACAAAACAGTGCGCGCTAAATATGACAAGATTAAAGGGTCTGCCGTGAACCCGGTTTTGCGCGAGGGCAACTCTGATCGTCGTTCGGCTAAGGCTGTCAAGAATTACGCCAAGGTCAACCCCCACCGTATGGGGGAGTGGACGGCCGATAATAAAACCACCGTGGCGTCCATGCCCGGCCA
>CAZSKH010000130.1:0-6889 GCA_964607395.1 uncultured Algimonas sp. | reverse complement strand
GTTCAGACGATTCTGCATTAGCCAACATGTTCAAAACCACGGGCGCTCCGCCAAAGTGGGTAACATCATGCCTATCAATTAAGTCAAATACCGCCTTCGGATTAAAGTCTCGCAAACAGACGATAGTTCCAGCTAACAAAGTCATCGTCCAGGCGTGTCCCCAACCATTACAGTGAAACATCGGAACGGTATAAAGGTATCGTGGATGAGGCCCTAACCCCCAACTAGCTACGGTCCCCATGGACATGAGATATGATCCGCGGTGGTGATAGACGACGCCTTTTGGCTTCCCTGTCGTTCCCGACGTATAGTTGAGCGACAAGGCCTGCCACTCATCTGGTAAGGGTTCACCACGATAATCTGGGTCTCCATTTTCAACCAAGCCTTCATACGGAGTATAATTATCTGGAAGCTTTGGCTTATTTTTTGCCGTCGGATCATCGACAATGACAATATGAGGCTGTCCATCACACTGAGCAAGCGCCTCTTGAAGCACGGGCCATAGTTCGCGGTCTACGATAAAGAGTTTCGTCTCCGCATGGTCTATTATGTATGCGACGGTTCTGGCATCGAGACGCGTGTTGATTGTATTCAAAACGCCCCCACACATTGGGACAGCAAAATGACATTCGAACATCTCTGGTGTGTTAAACGTCAACAGCGAGACCGTGTCGTTCTTGCCGATGTCGAGTTTTCGAAGGCTGGACGACAATCGTCTACATCGCTGTCTGACGTCCTCCCAAGTGTAGCTGTGGTCGTTGTAAATAACCGCTTCTCTCCACGGGTAAATATCCGCTGCACGCTCTAAAAATGAAATAGGTGTTAGCGGCGTATAATTCGCGCCCGTTTTCGGAAGATCATCATAAGCCTTTGACATTTAGTTTCTCACGGCTTTCCCATTATCCAGAAGTGTACATATGCGCTCTTGGGTTTGAGACGTTTTGACAAGTTCGAGAAAGGCACGCCTCTCTGCATCATATAAGTCTTGTTCTGTCCAAAGCGTACCAGGGTCAATATCTCCACCCGTTACAATGCGCGCGATTTGCGTCGACACAAAAACATCATGCTTATACAGCCTTCCCTCCTCATGAGCATTTTCCGCCCACAGCACCATTCGATCATACTCGTCACGACCCGCCATGGGGATTGGCTCACGTTTGAAAGCGCGCTGTTCAGTGGGCGACTCTATCGCTCGCATGGCTTCACTAAACAGACGGTCACGGTTATTCTCGAATCTGTCATTCTCACGCAACATAGCGAGGTCCCACGCGTGAATTGGTGAACTTGCTGTCTTGCCAAAACCAAGGGCGTAAAAGGCTTCCCAAGCCGCCGCTTTCACATCACCGTTTTTCTTTTCAATCCAGCGATAGAGCGTTTCCTTACAACCGCCGCCTGCGGGGATAACGCCTACACCACTTTCCACGAGGCCCATATTAGAATTAGCGTGACAGATGACTTGCTTGGAATGCAGCACGACCTCGAAGCCGCCGCCGAGAGACAGGCCGACTGGGGCCGCGACAATCGGAAAATCGGCCACTGCCATTTTATGAACCGTCTGTTGGAAGTGATTAAGGAACGCATCCAAGCCCGACCAGTCTTCAGCTTCAAAGAATGCGCGCACCGCATTGAGATTGACGCCACAGGAAAAATGCTGCGCGTCATTATGAACAATCAAGCCGCGCATCTTGTCTTCCGCGACGATGTCTAACGCATGTTCAAGCACCTGCATTGACCCTGCCCCAAGTGCATTCGCCTTTGAATGAAATTCGACAATCGCGATATTATCGACCTCGTACCAACTGGCTTCTTCATTGGAATATTGTGGGGTCAACGTCTTGCGTTTATCGTTGAACCGCAGCGTGCCCTCAGGCCTCACGATGTCTTCAAAACCGCCTTTGTAAGAGCGAGCCTTCAAGCCGTCGTAAAACGTCGACCCAGTAGCTCGCCGTAAATACTCCGGAACAGAGCGCTGCTCAGACTCCAACCGCGCAATCAAATAATCTGGACCGATCTCGTCCATGAGTTCGAACGGGCCTTTAATCCAGTTATAGCCCATCTTCATGGCGTCATCGATAGCCACAGGATTGTCGCCGACCTCTGGCACTAACGACGCAGCGTAGGACAAGACTTTGGACATCACAGTCCAAGCATAATCGCCATATTTCGTTTTATCTCCGAGGACATGGATTATCCCATCTTTTTCCGCTTTCAGGGCTACAGGAATGTTAAGCGGCCGGACGGCTTCATATTCACCCGTTTCGAGATTCATAACCTGTTTCTGATCCTCTTTAATACGGTAGAAACCTGCACCTGTCTTGCGTCCCCGCTGTCCATTGGCAATCATGTTCTCCATCAGCGGAAGCTTGGTGCCGACATCATGAAATGCATCACCTTCGGGCAAAATCGAAACGAGACTCGAAGCCACATCACTCATCAGATCGATCCCAATTAAATCATAGAGCCCAAACACGCCTGTCTTGGGAATACCCATAGGTCGTCCGAATATCGCATCAGCTTCCTGTGGATTTATTCCCATATCCTTAGCGGTGTGCAGCGCCGTCTGAATTGCGTAGCAGCCGACGCGGTTTCCCAAAAAGCCTGGCGTATCGCGGCAGACCACAACGCCCTTGCCCAAATCCTTGTCGCAAAATTCTTGCAACTCCGCCATAATCTCAAGGTCAGTATCTTCCCCGGCCACAAGTTCCAGCAAAGGCATAAAACGTACGGGGTTGAAGAAATGCGTAATCGCGAAGCGCTTGCGGAAAGCCAATGGCATATCTTCGACCAGCAGCTTGATTGGAATGGTCGACGTGTTCGACGAGATAATGGCCGTATCTTTGCAAACCGCGTCGAGATTTTTATATAGATCTTTCTTCAGGTCGAGCCGCTCTAAAATGGCTTCAGCGATCCAATCGCATTCCGCTAACTCATCAAAATCATCACGAATATTGCCCACTGTGATACGTGCGCCCGCCGCCTCGCTGATGATGCCAGGATTCGCAGGATTTGAAATCCTGTCCAAACCACGTTGCGCCAAAGCATTCACATCTACCCCGTCACTTGGAAGGTCTAGCAACAACACATTACAGCCCGCATTTGCAGCCTGCCCGGCAATCCCAGCGCCCATTGTGCCTGCACCGATGACGGCTACTTTTTTTATGGTCATGCTGCCGCTCTCTTATTTTCTATCGACTCGATAAATGCTCTCAATGCTGCCAATGTCTTCTTGGGCGCTTCGAGTGGTAACATATGTCCATGACCATTTATAATACTCGCGTCGCAATTCATGTCCGCAGCAAGCGCCTTTCCGGCTTTTAAAGGCGTCATCTTATCGTGGGTCGCCAAAATACAATGGCGTGGGATTGAAAGCGATTTCGCAACTTCCGCCCCACCTAAATAATCGGCGCAGGCCTGCAAATCAGCGGCGAGAGGGTTGGCACTCATAATCGCTTGGCAAATGGCCAAAGGCTGCATCCCCGGAATAGAACTCATACCCATATGCGCTGCAGGACCAAACCCCCAATTGACCATCATATGTGCAGCTTTCGCGGCGCTGTCTTTTGCCGTATCAATCAGAGCTTGGTTAACAGGGATTGCCGCCGATGTTCCGACCGCCGTCAGCGATAGGATTTTGTCTTCATTGTTTTTGGCAAATGCAAGGGCGCTCAGAAAACCTTGACTATGGCCAACAATATGCAATTTGGTAACTCCAACTTGCTCGAGAAATGCCTCTAACCAAGGAGCACTCTCCTCAATGGATTGAAATGCGCATCCACCAGATAGGCTATGCCCCGGCAGATCAGGTGCCAGTACGCTATAGCCGTGATAGGCAAACCAGCGGGTCTGCAAAGCCCAGGTCCTGTGATCTCCGCCGCTGCCATGAATAAACAGGACCGTAGGGAGAGTAGCGTCGAACTCTTTCCCGCCAGTTGCAACATAAACGGGATTGTTATTGACGAGTAGTTCCATCAGCTTGCGACCCGGCTGGCGGCTTTCAAGCCTTTTTTGAAGTCTGCGATAAGGTCGCCAATATCCTCCAAACCTACGGAGACTCGGATCAAGTCTTCACCAATCCCCGCAGCTTCTAAAGCTTCAGGCGTGAGGCGGGAATGGGTCGTGCTGCCAGGATGCAAAACAAGTGTGCGGCTGTCCCCGACATTTGCCAAGTGAGAAGACAGTTCCACGGCATTGATAAATGCTGCACCGCCTGCTCGTCCCCCCTTAACGCCAAAGCAGAGCATTGAGCCTGCTCCGTCGGGAAACATGTCTGCCACATGCGCATCCGCGTCAATTTCTGGATGACGCACCCATGAGACTGCGTCCTGCTCTAAAAGCCAATCTCGCAGGGCGGCTGTGTTGGCAACATGCTTTTCCATCCGCAAAGCCAAGGTCTCGACGCCTTGCAAAATTAGAAAAGCATTATGCGGCGAGAGCGCAGCACCAAGGTCGCGCATCGCTTCAGAGCGAATTTTCATCACAAAGGCTGTCGGACCAAATTCTTCCCAAAACTTCATGCCATGAAATGGGGCATAGGGCTCTGTCATTTCAGGGAAACGCCCGTTGCCCCAATTAAAGCTCCCGCCGTCGATAATGATGCCCCCAATAGACGTCCCATGACCGCCAATCCATTTCGTCATAGAGTGGACAACAATATTTGCCCCGTGCTCCAAAGGGCGATTAAGCGCTGGCGTCGCGAATGTTGCATCCACAACGACAGGAACGCCCGCCATGGTTGCAATTTTCGCAATTTCGGGAAGGTTCGAAACCTCCATTCCCGGATTGGAAATGCTTTCACAAAACACTAGTTTCGTGTTGGGCTTAATCGCAGCTTTCAGAGCTTTGGCGTCATTGATTGGGATGAAATCACATTCAATCCCAAATCGCTTGAGTGTATATCTGAGCGTCGTCGCTGTTGACCCATAAATCTGCTCGCTCGAAACAATATGATCTCCAGCGGAGCAAAGCGTTATGAACGTCGCAAAAAGCGCAGACATACCGGACGCCGTGCAGATCGCGCCCGCTCCACCCTCCAGTGCAGCCAAGCGTTGTTCCAAGACTGCGACGGTAGGATTTGAAATGCGTGAATAAATATGTCCGCCCTGTTCGACATTGAATAGGCTGGAAGCCTGGTTCACACTCTCAAATGCGTAAGACGTCGTCTGGTATATAGGTACAGCGCGGGACCCATATTGGGACTCGGGTTGATAGCCCGCGTGCAACGCAATCGTTTCCGGTTTAAAAAAGGAAGAGTTTGTCATAGCAAGACTTAAGCGGAATTTTTGGACTAAAGCTAACGTTTTTCGCAAATCAAATTAAGCGATACCTAGCCGCCAGTTACCGACATATGACGAAGCACTGTAGGCGTCGTGCCGCGTCGTTTTATTTCAAAGTTATGCCTTTCCGGTTTTCTTCGCATAGCGTGATCTAACGCTGCAAACACATCAAACGTAGGGTTTGTCCCGCGTATAGCATCGCGCAAATCGACATGATCAGAATGGCCCAAACACATGTAAATTTGTCCTGTACATGTCATTCTCAATCGATTGCAACCCGCACAAAAATTATTTGTGAGTGGGGTTATGAAGCCAAGGACGCCGCCCGTTTCCTTTACCCGAACATAACGTGCTGGCCCGCCCGTTCGAATAGGCGTGTCCATCAGCGTATGAGAACCTTCCAGTCGATCCCTTATGACTGAAAGTGGTAAATACTGGTCAACGCGATCTTCCTCAATTTCACCCATCGGCATAACTTCAATAAGTGTCATATCCATGCCGCGACCATGTGCCCACTCCATCAACGAAGGGATTTCAAATTCATTCACGCCCTTAAGCGCCACAGTATTGATCTTGACCTTTAACCCAGCATCCAACGCCGCATCTATTCCTTCTAATACTTGAGGCAGAACTTGCCGACGGGTGAGTTTGGAAAAGACTTCTGGGTCCAAACTATCGAGAGAAACATTTATTCTTTCCACGCCATAAGACTTAAGCTGTTTTGCATATTTGACCAGTTGAGTCCCATTCGTGGTCAAAGTTATCTCGTCTAGCTTTCCTCGATCCAAGTGGATTGATAGCTTTTTGATCAATTGCATTATATTTTTACGAACAAGGGGTTCCCCGCCCGTCAACCGAATTTTACGAACGCCTCTCGTGATAAAGACGGCGCAGATAGCCTCCAGCTCTTCAATCGAAAGCAAGTCTTTTCGCGGCAAGAAAGTCATATTCTCAGCCATGCAGTAGGTACATCTGAGATCACACCTGTCCGTGACCGACAAACGCAAATACGTTATTTCACGCTCAAAGTCGTCTTTGAGCGTGAGTGACCTAGATATGTTTTCATCGGTCAAAATATTTTCCTTAAAACTCAACGGAGACCCCTGATGGCCGTGTGGAAACCAGTCCATTCTAACTGATATTACTATCGGGGAAACTGGCTTTTCGATCTGCCATATATCTCAGCAACCGCTCATCAATATCTGAATCGAGCTCAGGTGCCGTATACTCGTTGAGCATCGTTTTATAGACTTGCTCTGCACGATCCTCAGCAGAAGTTGAGCCGTCCTCGACCCATTGTTCATAACTACTATTGTCTGACACATTGGATTGGTAAAACGCAGTTTTGAAGTTCTTTTGTGTATGCTCACAGCCTAAGAAATGTTGTCCTGGACCAACTTCGGCAATGGCGCTCATAGCCTGACCATTCTCACTCATATCCACGCCTTTGGCAAATACTGCCATCATGCCGGCTTGGTCAGCATCCATGATAAATTTCTCGTACCCCATTGCGAGACCACCCTCGAGCCAGCCGGCTGTATGCAGCATAAAGTTTACACCAGCCATAAGACCTGTTTGCAAAGAATTTGCGGCTTCATATCCCGCTTGTGCATCGG
>CAZSKH010000129.1:0-6892 GCA_964607395.1 uncultured Algimonas sp. | reverse complement strand
GCGGCCTCAAGGTTGAAAGCCACAAAGCCAATCTCCTCACTGAGCCTTGGGAAGTGGAGACGAAGACGGGTGGCTTCTACAAAGTCTTCACCCCGTTCTGGCGCGCGGCCAAAGCGAATTTCACCGTCGATGCCTCTTTGCCTGCGCCAAAGTCTCTGGACTGCGTTTCCGGCCTCTCTTCGGATAAATTGAACGATTGGAACCTCCTCCCGACCTCTCCCGATTGGGGCGCGAAAATGATGGCGGAACATACGCCCGGGGAAGCTGCCGCCATGGCACGTCTAGACAGCTTTCTCGCAGGTCCCGTTGAGGATTACGCCGAGCAACGCGACCACCCCGATGATGAAACTGGAACATCAAAACTCTCGCCGCATTTAGCATTTGGTGAAATTTCCCCGCGTCAAATTTGGAATAAGACAAAAGCCAGCGACTTCACGGGAGATAAATTTCTGACCGAGATTGGGTGGCGCGAATTTTCTTACACGCTGCTCTTTTACAATCCCAATCTCGCCTCGGAAAACTACAAACCGGATTTCGACAAATTTCCGTGGGACAGCGACGACGCCAAGGTCGAAGCGTGGCGGCGCGGACAGACTGGATATCCGTTCGTTGATGCCGGTATGCGGGAGTTGTGGCAAACGGGCTGGCAGCATAACCGCGTACGCATGGTCTGCGCGTCTTTCCTGATCAAACATCTCCTGACCGATTGGCGCGTGGGCGAGGATTGGTATTGGGACACATTGCTGGAAGCCGACCCTGCGTCTAACGCGGCCAGTTGGCAATGGGTCGCGGGCAGCGGCGCAGATGCCTCGCCCTATTTCCGCATTTTCAACCCCTTCACGCAAGGCGAAAAGTTCGATCCCAAAGGTGATTATGTTCGCAAATATATCCCGGAACTGGCGAAACTACCAAAGACATATATTCATCAACCGTGGACCGCGCCGCCGCATGTGCTGGCACAAGCGGGCGTGAAATTAGGTGAAACCTATCCGAAACCTATTGTGAATCACAAACAGGCGCGCGAGTTGGCCCTCGCCGGATATAAGGCCAGCCGAGAATAGCTCACATATGCCACACCGCAACGTGACTGGAACTCACGCGGGTTTTGAAGGAATAGAGGCGCATGAAATATTATCTAACCGCAGCCGCGACCGCCATTTTATCCCTCTCCATCTATGCTTGCGCCCCTGCGCAATCAGCGGAGCCAGTCCCGACGCCTGCCAGCACAGCGGTCCTTTCGGCCACGTCTGGCCCGCAAGCGCCGTTTAAAAACATCCGCACGGATGGTCTGGAGGAGATGATCATCGCGGGCGGCTGTTTCTGGTGCACCGAATCTGATTTCGAGAAAATCACAGGCGTGCGCGAAGCGGTCTCCGGCTATACGGGCGGCACGCTGGACAACCCGACCTATAAGAAAGTCGGCACGAACCGCACGGGTCATTATGAAGCCGTCAAAGTCACCTATGACCCCAGCGTTGTAACCTATCGCCAGCTCGTGGATTATTATTGGAAGACCATCGACCCGACCGATGATAGGGGTCAGTTCTGCGACAAAGGCGCAAGTTATCGCTCAGCGATTTTCGTAACCCCTGAGCAGCGCGCAGATGCCGAGGGCTCCCTCGCGCAGATTATCGAAACCAAGCCGTTTTCGGATAAAATCGTCACGCCGATATTACCCGCTGTCACGTTTTATGACGCGGAAGCCTACCATCAGGATTATTACAAACGAAACTCACTGCGCTATAAATATTACCGCAATGGCTGTGGCCGCGATAAGCGGCTCGAAAAACTCTGGGGCAAAGGTTAGGTCCTGTCTTCGCGGGATGTGCGTTTATACCCGCTTCCGCGAAAGACTTTCAAATGCCGCGTTTTACCGGGACCGAGATTAATAATAATCGGCTCTAATTCGATTAGCGTTTCAAAGTCCTCGCGGAAATAATCTTCGAAATTATGATGATAGGATAGGATCAGCACGGGCTTGTCCGTATCCGGCAAAGCCCGGGTCAGGCTCGCATGATGGGCGGGCGAGGCGTTGAGCGACCACATGGCAAGTCGGGCCTCGCCGACGCCATAATAATTCAGATCATAAAACACGAGACGGTTGTCTGCGGCGACAAAGGCGTAATCCGCGTCCGCCGTTCTAACCTTCACCGCTTCTGCGGTTTCCGGCCAAGCGCGCAGGCGTTTGACGGCATTATTCAATCCCACCGCATCCACGGTTTTCTCATTGGCCGCTATGCCGCCGATGCAGAGGACCAAAGCCGTTTGCGCAATGAGACCCCATTTCAACCAGTCTAATCTTCGCGGGTTTTGCACCGCCCAAAACGCGACTAAAATCGGCGCAGCGATATAGGCTGTTACCGCCCAATTGGCATTGGCACGAGACAGCAGCGCTTCCAAAGTAATGGCGAGTAAGGGCAGGGCCGCCAAACCCGCCAGCCATTTGGCGGGGGGAGTCAATCGCCCTCGAAATGCGGCGACGAGCGCGATGAGCAGCATAGGAAAGGGAATAATCCCAAAAACGCCAAACTGATCAATCCAAAACTGAATGACTTCTTCGGGGTTAAATAAATCGCGGCCCAAATTCGCATTCTCCGCCGTATGGGAAATGGTCGCAAATTCATTCGCGGCATTCCACATCAGGTTCGGCGCGAGCAGCACGGCCGCAATCCCGGCGACGACAAACCCCTTTGGCCCGAGCAGCGCCTTGCGGCTCGGGGCGTCAAACAACACCGCGAGACATAGCACCGGCACCATAAAAGCCATCGCATATTTGGACAGAAGTCCCAGCCCCAGAGCCGCGCCCAGTTGCACGACGCGGCCCCATCCGCCCCCGTCTCGCAGAGCCGCCCAAGCATGAAGCGCCGTCGCCCAATACAGCAAGAGTGCGGCATCCGTGCTCATGATAAAGCTGGAGAGCCAAACCGCGGGCATTAAGGTGTAGATCAAGGCCGCCCAGAACCCAGCTTGCGCGCCATAAAACCGCCGCGCCGCCAGAAAAATCATCACTGTTGTTGCCATATGTAAAAACGGCGCGGAGAGGCGCACGGCCCATTCGGCATTGCCAAAAATGGCGGTGGTCGCGCCAATCACCCAAGCGATCATCGGCGGCTTAGAAAAATAGCCAAAGGCGGGGTCTTGCGACCAGGCCCAATATTGCGCCTCATCCCCATGCAGGCCCCAGGGCGCAGCGAACAGAGCAATGAGCCGCAGCGCCAATAACCCTATCAGGATCAGGGCCAGTTTTTTGGCTGGATTTTGGGCCAGATTTTGGGATTGCACAGTCACAGCGGCAGCTATGGCGTTTTCAATACTGAAAGAAAAGCGCGGCATACGGTTTGCATATGTTTAGGGGGTTCTGGACATGTGGAGGACAATGCCGTTTGGTGGGCAGCCTCTCTAGACTCCATGTGAAATTTGAAAGCCAGGCTATGATCAAACAACTCGCTCTCTCAACGTGTTTGGCCTTTGGTATTGCGGCGCCCGCCTTTGCCAAAGACGCCGCGCACGTCATTTATGCGGGGGCGATGGTTGATGTTGAAACGGGTAAGGTTCTGCGGGACCGCGTTATCCTTGTTGAAGATGGGTTGATTTCAGCCATCGGGTCAAAAGCAACATTAGACGAGATTGATCTTCCCGAGGATGCGGAGCTTATCGACCTATCGGATATGACCGTCCTGCCGGGGCTGTCCGACTCGCATGTGCATCTCACCAGCGATGCCTCGGTTCACGGCTATAAACGCCTAACGGTCTCCACACCCCGCGCGGCAATTACGGGTGTTGTAAATGCTGAAAAAACGCTCATGGCCGGATTTACAACGGTTCGTAATCTCGGTGCGCCGGGCTTTGCCGATATTGACCTGATGAACGCGATTGATGCGGGCGATATTCCGGGGCCGCATATCATCCCCGCCGGACGGTCGATTGGGATCACGGGCGGGCATTGTGACAATAATCTTCTGCCCTATGAATATGAGGCCAAAGCTGGCGGCGTGGCCGACGGGCCTTGGGCTGTGCGCGCGAAAGTGCGCGAGAATAATAAATATGGTGCGAAAGTCATTAAATTCTGCGGCACGGGGGGCGTCTTATCTAAAGGCACCAAGATCGGCGCGCAGCAATTTAGCTTTGAGGAAATGAAAGCCATCGTTGATGAGGCGCATTTGCTGGGCCTGAAAGTCGCGGTTCACGCACACGGCGCAGACGGGATTGAAACCGCCATTCGGGCAGGCGTGGACTCCGTTGAGCATGCCAGCCTGATTTCCGATGAGGGGCTGCGCATGGCGAAACGCAAGGGCACATATTTATCCATGGATATTTACGTCTCTGATTACATCCTGTCCGAGGGTGAAGCGGCGGGTATTTTAGAAGAAAGCCTCGCGAAAGAACGTATTGTCGGCAAGGCGCAAAGAGAGAGATTTCAAGCGGCCGCAAGCGCTGGCGTCAATCTCGCCTTTGGCTCTGATGCGGGCGTTTATCCGCATGGAGAAAATGGCCGTCAATTCGCCTATATGACCGAATGGGGCTTAACGCCAATGCAGGCGATACAGGCGGCGACGATTGGTAATGCAGAACTGTTCGGGATCACGGAGGATCGCGGGTCAATCGCTGTTGGAAAACGGGCCGACATGATCGCGGTAGACGGCGATCCGTTGGAGGATATTCGCGCGTTGGAAGATGTGGATTTCGTGATGAAGGGCGGGGTTGTTTATAAACGGGACTGAGGGTTTCGGTGCCCTAATTGAGACATTGGGAATCTATATCCGCGTTTTTCTGATACCGCGGCGACAGAAGTTTCACCCAGTTTCAATCACTTATAAAATAAGAGAGAAACTTCGTCCTTACCTCCCAATTTCGGGGGCATATTAAACTTGTTCTTTTGGACATGGGACAGGCAAGTATACGTGGCTGTGCGGTGTTTCTTTGAAAGATCGCACTGGTGTCTTTTACCTTCGGTAAATTGCGCTAGCTGGTTCAAGAGACGGTGTGTCTAGGTGGGTTTCGGTAACGCGGGGCCTATCGGGGCCGTATTTCGTGTGCCTGACGGGGTGGAACCTCCGCAATCCAGTAAGGCCGTTATGCGTAACGCACCGCCGCAGGGACCTAGCATTTGATATTTATCAAGTGCGGGAACGGGTTAGGTTTGACAGCCGCGCCTGTTTGTCTCTTCGTAAAACATTAAATCTGTCTACCCCTTGGTCTTTCCATCGGGGAGATAACCCTGCGGGCCGTCCCGCTTAATTAGATTTTCTCAGGTAGTTCCCAAGATGGACTGCAAGCGTTTTCGCTTGGAATATTCATAAAGGTTTTTCGAGCGCGCAAAATAAAACCCGCACCGATAAATCGGTGCGGGCCTTATCAACACCTCTACCGAGGTAGAGTATTATGAGGCGCAATCACGCCTCATTAATTCTATTCACAGGCATACATGTAGTTACCACATGTCTTCATGAAGTGAACCACAGATCCGTTTGCACTTTGAATGCGGAACGCTTGGCGATCACGCTCATTCGTTGGCAGGATTGAGTATTCATAGTGATGCTGTTTACCGAGACCTAAGAGACCGCGTGTTCCAACAGGCAGAACTTCTTCACTGAACATGTAAGACTGAGCGTCAGCCCATCCATTGGAGTAGCCCATGGATTTGAACAGATAGTTCAAATAGGCCTTATCCGTTGCATTGTCGTTATAACGCGCATTCAGCTTCTCAGAGAACTGGTTCGGTGTGAGGCCATGGCTATCGCCAAATTCTGGCATGGTGCCCAAACGTGGCATTTGCTTCGGCGTCTTGCCAGCCGGAACATTAAAGATCGCGACAGATGACTCTCCGCAAACGTTCAGATTAGGTCGCTGAACAACAGGCTCTTGAACAGGGCAAGTTGCCAAATCATAGACCACGGACCCGTCCCAACAGTTATATGTCGGCGGAAGCGGCTGCTGCACGGGCGGCGGCACATATTCGATGACAGGCGCTGGCGCGGGTGTTGGCTCTGGCATCGCTTCAACTACAGGCTCTGGCTTAGGCAGACACTGACCGGAGTTGAATACCATGTTTCCGTCCCAACATTTGAACGTTGGCTCCGGCGCGGGCGGCGTTACTCTGACGGGCGTCGGACGATCGCCGCCGAAAGCGTAACGAACACCGGTCATCAATGTGTGTGCACCGACATCGTCAAGATTTGCATCAAAATTGCTTGATGCGCCTGTAACGCCGTTTGCGATATGACCTTCAAGGTCAAGATCAGGTGCGTTCAAATATGTGTAATGGGTGTCCCAAGTCAGATTATCTGTGATTTTATACCCTAATCCAGCCAGAAGCTGCCAGCCAAACCCTGAGTCAGAGTCGCTGATCGCACAGCTTGAAGCTTGGAGGGCTGTCCGAGCACCGATACAGGTCGGGTTGCGGACTAGCTCGTTTTCAACGCCCGGGAAATCATGGGCAGAAAATCTACCTTTACCTGTCACAAGGCCAACACCTGCGCCAACATAGGGCTCGAAATTGCCAAGGATGCCGTTATCGTCCAAATCAAAGTCATATAGAGCGTTGACCATGGCGGTTTGAGTGCTCAGTGATCCTTTGGACCCTGGTGTCTGACTGATTGACCCCAAAGAGGTGTCCAGCATGTCAGTGTCAAGCTCGACACGCCAGTGATCGCCAAAGTCGTAACCGACACCGGCAGAAAATCCGGAACCAAGCTCACTTTGGAGGCCATTGCCATGGAAGCTACTGTCGATACCACCGGAAAGTTCCGCGTCATGATGAACACCGCCACCTGCGTTTGCGCGAAGGTACCAGCCCTCACTATTGTGGTCGTCCGCCGAAGCGGACGTGGCCGCTAAAAGGCTAAGTGCCGAAACGGCCCCAAATAAATATGATCTCATGACTGATATCCCC
>CAZSKH010000128.1:0-6993 GCA_964607395.1 uncultured Algimonas sp. | reverse complement strand
CAGTATCCCTGCGGTCACAAAGACGGAGACACGTCGTGTTGTCAAAACGCCAGCATCCACTGTTGAGCGCACAATCCCAGCTGTGACCAAGCAAGTCTCCCGCCGCGTCGTTAAGACACCGGCACGGACACAAGAGCGTGGTATCCCAGCTGTGACGAAGACAGAAACGCGCCGCGTCGTTAAGACACCGGCACAAACTGTTGAGCGCACAATCCCGGCTGTGACCAAGCAGGTCTCTCGCCGCGTCGTGAAAACGCCGGCCTCCACGCAACAGCGTGCAGTCCCGGCAATCACGAAGACAGAGACACGCCGTCGCATCAAGAACCCGGCACGGACTGTTGAACGGGCTATCCCGGCGGTCACGAAGCAGGTCTCTCGCCGCGTCGTGAAAACGCCGGCATCTGTCTCCGAACGGGCTGTCCCAGCGCAAACACAACAGGTCACACGCCGTGTCGTTAAGACACCAGCGTCTGTTGCTGAGCGCCGCATCCCGGCTGTCACCAAGCAGGAAACACGCCGCGTCGTTAAGACACCGGCTCGCGTTTCTGAGCGGACAATCCCGGCTGTCACGAAAACAGAGACGCGCCGTGTCGTTAAGACACCAGCGTCTACTGTTGAGCGGACAATCCCTGCTGTGACCAAGCAAGTGTCCCGCCGCGTTGTGAAAACACCGGCACGTGTCACCGAGCGCGGTATCCCAGCGGTCACGAAGCAAGTTACACGTCGCGTGATGCGCACACCTGCCACAACGCAGGAACGCACTATCCCGGCTGTAACAAAGGTTGTCTCACGTCAGGTCGTCAAAACACCTGCACGGACATCCGAGCGGACGATCCCGGCTAAGATGTCAACGGTTCAGCGCCGTGTTGTTAAAACACCGGCAACGACTGTTGAGCGGACTATCCCGGCTGTGACGAAGCAAGTGTCGCGTCGTGTCGTTAAGACACCGGCTCGCACAACAGAGCGGACTATCCCGGCTGTGACCAAGCAAATCTCACGTCGTGTGATGCGCACACCTGCCACAACGCAGGAACGCACTATCCCGGCTGTGACGAAGACGGAAACCCGTCGCCGCATCAAGACACCGGCTTCGACGCAAGAGCGTCGTATCCCGGCTGTTACGAAGCAGGTCACGCGCCGTGTCGTGAAGACACCGGCAACGACAACAGAACGGACTATCCCGGCTGTTACCAAGCAGGTCACGCGCCGCGTGGTTGATGGTGCCCCCCGGATCGAACGTCGTGTCATCCCGGCTCGTTACGATACGATCCAAGTCCAGCGCGTTGTTCGCCCTGCCACGACTGAGACGGTTGTTATACCGGCGCAGTTTGGCACGATTGAGCGCCGCACGCAGACTAGCCCGGAACGTGCCGAGTGGCGTCAAGTCCTCTGTGAGGCCAACGCCAACCCAACTGTCATCCGCGCCATCCAGACCGCTCTTCAGCGTGAAGGCTTCTACAGCGGTGCAATTGACGGACGTTTGGGTCAGCAGACCTACGCCTCTGTCGAGCGCTTCCAGCAAGCTCGCGGCCTGTCCACAGGCGGCGTGACATTGAGAACTGTTGACGCCCTCGGTGTTAACTGGCGCTCAATGGTCTCCGGCAATCAGCAAGCCGTCGGTGGATTTTCCACAGGCGGTCAAGCGACGGGTGGATCGACCGGCTTCACGACCGGAACGACAGTCTCATCGACTGGCGGCGGTTCAACTGGCGGTGCAGGTGGTTACACCATCGGTGCGGACGGCTCAGTCCGAGACGCATCGGGCGCTATGATCGGCACGATGAACTCTGCTGGTGATGTCGTGAACAGCTCCGGACAGGTTATCCTGCGCGGTCTGTCTGCAACCGGCGGATCAGTCGGCGGCGCAGTTGGTGGACTGAACAATCGTTCAACCATCGGTTCAGTTGGCGGCGGAAGCATCGTCAACGGCGCATCCGACCCACTCGGAGGCATCACATCCGGCGGTATCACATCCGGCTCTGGCTACTCAGTTCGCTCTGACGGATCCGTCGTCAACAGCAACGGAGCTGTCATTGGCCAAGTCAATGCGAACGGTGAAATCGTTGCAAACGGTGTTGTTATTGGCCGCGTTACCCCAGGTAACTAAGGCCTGAACATCCGGCGCTCTCCGCGCCGGACCTAAAATTTGAAAGCCTCGCCGCCCCATGGTCGGCGGGGTTTTTTGGTGCCAGTATAAGCGTTTGCAACGGCTTTGAATTCAAGCCGCGTGATGTCAGACTCTCGCGCAAGCGGATTGACAGCGGAGTGCAGGGGCTTATAAGGGCGTCGAATTGGCCGCAGCGGGAATCGCCCAGCGCGGCTTTTATATATTTTAAGACCGTGTACCCTCCCAAGAGGATCACTCAGAGGAACAGGACAAGACCATGTTCGCAGTCATTCAGACCGGTGGTAAACAATATAAAGTCGCCAAAGACGACATTATCATCATCGAAAAACTCGACGGCGAAGCCGGCGGAAAAGTCACATTTGACGACGTGCTGATGCACGGCGCTGCTGGCGACGTAAAAGTCGGCGCTCCGCTTGTTAAAGGCGCATCCGTAACGGGTGAAGTTCTTGAGCAGCGCAAAGGCGACAAAGTCATCGTCTTCAAGAAAAAGCGTCGTCAGAATTATCGCCGCAAGCAAGGACATCGTCAGTTTGAGACAGTCGTGCGCATCACAGGTATCAAGGGCTAAGGCTCTTTCTTCGCCCCTCGGGGCCAAATTTGGGGCTCCCCGCCTCTCTCGATTTTCAGGAGTTCATCATGGCACATAAAAAAGCTGGTGGTTCGTCAAACAACGGTCGCGATAGTGCTGGCCGCCGCCTAGGCGTTAAAAAATCCGGCGGACAATCCGTCATTCCGGGTAACATCATTATTCGTCAGCGCGGGACTAAATATTATCCCGGCGCAAATGTTGGCATGGGCAAAGACCACACTCTCTTCGCCCTAACAGAAGGCCGCGTGTCTTTTGCGACGAAACGCAATGACCGAACATATGTCTCTGTCGACCTCCCAGAGGCCGCTGAATAAAGACCTGACGTTTCGGGTCACCGCCAACAGGCGACCCGTTTAAAGAACAGCAGGGAAATCGGGTCCGCCCGGTTTCCCTTTTTTGTGGCTGAATCACTCAGTTACTCTCCTGCTGACAATTTGGGAGAATTGTCATGCGTAATAGAATTGAAACAGATCGTCTCGTTCTCCGTCCATTCGCCGAAACAGACTGGAAATCCCTCGTGACTTATGCGGGAGACATTGACGTCGCGCGCGCGACAGGGCGTCTCCCTCATCCTTATAGCTATGCAGATGCCAAAAATTGGATCGCGGTCACGAAAACAGCAGACAGAGACCATATCTATGGCATAGCGAAACGCGATAACCACCTCATCGGCTGTATCAGTCTCATGGCGGCCAATGAAACTTGGGAGTTAGGATATTGGCTGGGCCAAGCGTTCTGGCATCAAGGCTATATGCGAGAAGCCGCACAATCCCTGCTTTCCGAAGCCGGTCGTTGTCTCGCCCCCGCTACGATTTCCGCGACCGTCTTTCATGACAATCCCCGTAGTTTGGCGATGCTACAAGTCTTCCGTTTTCATTTGGTAGAAGACGTTTCTGAATTCTGCATTGCTCGCGGGCATGCCGTGGATGCGCGGCGTTTGGGGCTTAACTTAGCCAAAGAGTGTTCCAATGCATGATACTATCGAAACACAACGTCTCGTTCTCCGCCAGACAAAGTGCCGCGATGCGCCCGCTTTCTCGGCACTCGTGTCAGACTTTGACATTGCGCGTATGACCGGCAGCATTGCCTATCCCTACCCTGTGCTGTCCGCCGAATTTAAAATCATGACATTCCACGCGGCAAAGCGCAGAGGCCTCGCCCATCCTTACGCCATCACCCTGCCCGGCGAAGGCGCATTAATCGGCGTTACGGATTTGTTCAAACGCAGCGCAGATTCACTCTGGGAGATCGGCTATTGGATTGGACGCCCCTATTGGGGTCAAGGTTTTATGACGGAAGCCTGTTCTGCTTTACTGACTGAGGCCGATGAAGCCCTAGGCTGCGAAGACCGCGTCGCCGGAGTGTTCACGGATAATCCCGGCAGCGCGCGGGTTCTCGAGAAACTTGGCTTTGAACGCTGCGGGCAGCCGGAATATTATTTCTCAATGGGTCGATTGAGAAAGGCCTTGTCGCAAGATTACATTCTGAAAGCGGCGTCATGAGCGTTGAGATCGAACACAGATTACCAAACGTGTCAGAGTTTATGGCCTTGCGCGGGGAAACCGATTGGGGTGTTCCAAACGAAAGTGCGACAGAGCTCGTGCTGAGCCGCTCGTTTTCCGGCGTCGTTGCGACCGAGAACGGTAAGGCTGTCGGGATGGCTCGCACAGTTGGCGATGGCTGCCTCATTCTCTATATTCAGGATGTGATCGTCGCACCCTCTCATCGCTCGACAGGTATTGGCCGTCTTCTAATCCGATCGCTTTTGCTCGAGTCGTCAAAATCCTGCCTGCCCAGTTGCACAATAGGCCTGTTTGCAGCCACGGGTCAGTCCGGGTTTTATGAAAAACTGGGATTTGGCACTCGCAATAACCCAGCATATGGCCCTGGCATGCATGCGCCGCTCTCTAAACTAGCCAAACACATTAACGCGGCGTAAGGACGGCTTTATGAAATTCCTCGACCAAGCCAAAATTTACGTGAAGTCCGGTTCGGGCGGCGGCGGGAGTATCTCCTTCCGGCGAGAGAAATATATTGCCTTTGGCGGCCCCAATGGCGGCGACGGCGGACGTGGCGGCCATATCTATTTGGAAGCCACGCGAAGCCTCAACACGCTAATCGATTACCGCTTCAAACAACATTTCAAAGCCCGGACCGGCATGCACGGTATGGGCCGGGATCGCCACGGCGCTGCCGCCGAGGACATCATCCTGAAAGTCCCCGTTGGCACAGAGATCATTGACGCCGAGACCGACGAAATCCTCGCGGATCTCACTGAGGACGGAGAGCGGATTTTGATGGCAAAAGGCGGCAATGGCGGCTGGGGAAATGCCCGCTTCAAAAGCGCCACCAACCAAGCGCCGCGCCAAGCCAACCCGGGCGAAGAGGGTGAGGAAAAATGGGTCTGGCTACGCCTGAAACTCATCGCGGATGCCGGCCTGATTGGCTTGCCTAATGCTGGCAAATCAACCTTCTTATCCTCGGTCAGTGCCGCGACGCCAAAGACAGCCGATTACCCTTTCACGACCTTGCACCCCCATTTAGGTGTGGTCAGCATGGGCACGGCTGAGCGCTTTGTAATTGCCGATCTTCCGGGCCTGATTGAGGGCGCAGCAGAGGGCGCAGGCCTTGGACATCGATTCCTCGGCCACGCGGAACGCTGTGCGGCTATTTTACATCTTGTTTCCGGAACCACAGAAGACCCGGTCGCAGACTATCTGGGTATCCGGAAAGAGCTGGAAGACTATGACGAGAGCTTTGAGGATAAACCCGAAATCGTCGCCATTTCGAAATGCGACTCGCTGTCACCCGAACGGATTATAGAGCTTCAAGACGCCCTAGAGGCTGCGTGCGGGCAACGTCCCTTCCCGATCAGTTCTGTTGCGCAGCAAGGTCTGACGCCTGTCTTGGCGGCGCTTTATAAACAGGTAGAAATCCGGCGCGCGGGCGAAGAAGCTGAGCGTGCAGAAAAACAACGGCAGGCACAAATCGCAAGCGGCGAGATTGAAGACGTCAAAGGCTGGTCGCCCTAATTCGATGTTCTCCGCCGCCAAAACTATAGTTATAAAAATCGGCTCGGCCATCTTGGTCGATGAGCGAACCCAGTCTTTGCGGGTAGACTGGTTGGCCGCCCTCGCTGCGGATTTGGCAGGATTGAAAGATAAGCGCATTATTCTTGTCAGCTCCGGTGCGATTGCGCTGGGACGACAACGCCTAAACTTGCGCGGGGCCTCGCTGACCTTGCCCGAAAAACAAGCCTGCGCAGCTGCCGGACAATCCAGCCTAACCCGCGCCTATGATGATGCGCTGGGACAGCACGGATTAATGACGGCACAGGCCCTACTGACGCTGAATGATACGGAAAACCGCCGCCGCTGGCTTAATGCGCGCTCAACCCTCGATACGCTTTTGGGGCTTGGCGTCGTGCCGATTATCAATGAGAACGACACGGTCGCGACGGATGAAATTCGCTATGGTGATAATGACCGTTTGGCCGCTCGCACAGCGCAAATGATTGGCGCGGATCTCTTGATCCTCCTCTCAGATATTGATGGTCTCTACACAGCCGATCCGCGCACAGACCCTACTGCCGCGCATATTCCGGTCATCACGGATTTAACCGAAGACATTATGGCGATGGGCGGCGCGCCGAATGCTGCCGCCGGTGTTGGCACGGGCGGGATGGCCACAAAACTGGCCGCTGCGCAAATCGCTACGCAAGCTGGATGCGACATGGTCATTTGTGATGGGCGCTCCGTCGGCGCATTGGCGGCACTCGGAAACGGCGCAAAACACTCACGCTTCAAGGCGAATAGCAATCCTCGCAAAGCCCGCGCGCAATGGATAGGCGGGACACTGAAACCCAGCGGCGCTTTGCATATTGATGCGGGCGCGGTCAAAGCTCTGCGAAATGGAAGCAGCCTATTGCCAGCAGGCGTTACGGGCATATCGGGTGTTTTCGAGAAAGGCGACGCTCTCTCTATCCTTGCAGATGATGTCGAAATCGCGCGCGGTTTAGTGGCCTATGATGTCCATGAAGCTGTCCGGATCAAAGGCTTGAAATCAGATGAAATATTATCTGCCCTCGGATATGAGAATGGGGCAGCAATGGTTCACCGCGATAATTTGGTTATGCTCTGATATGACTCTTGAAACAGATATGATGGCGCTTGGCCGCGCTGCACAAGAAGCAGGAACCGAGCTGCGTCTCGCGGATGAGGTCACACGAAATGCGGCCTTAAAAGCTATGGCCAAACATATCCGCGCCCGCGAGGCC
>CAZSKH010000127.1:0-6994 GCA_964607395.1 uncultured Algimonas sp. | reverse complement strand
GTGGCGAGAGAGGCCGCCGACGCTTGGACCCAAAAGACCCCTGAGAAACCTCGTGCGGTTTTGGGTTCCGTCGGCCCCATGAATAAAACCCTTTCCATCTCGCCAAAGGTGGAGGACCCGGGTTTTCGCGACGTGACCTTTGATGAGGTCAAAGACGCCTATGTTGAACAAGTTATCGCCATGTTCGAATATGTGGACGCGATCCTGATTGAAACTGTGTTCGACACGTTGAATTGTAAGGCAGCTATCGCGGCCTGCCGTGCAGCGTTTGAAACCTTGGGCGAAGAAAAGCCGATTATAATTTCCGGGACGATCACGGACCGCTCGGGCCGCACTTTGTCGGGCCAAACGGCGGAAGCGTTCTATATTTCGATTGCGCATGCGAAGCCGTGGGCGGTAGGTTTGAATTGTGCGCTGGGTGCGGATGAAATGCGCCCTCATATCGAAGCCCTCAGCCGGGTTTGCGAAACACGGATCATTGCCTTTCCAAATGCAGGTCTTCCCAATGCCTTCGGCGAATATGACGAAACTCCGGATGACATGGCCGCACAAATTGCCCCGTGGATTGCAGAAGGCACTGTGAATGTGCTCGGCGGGTGTTGTGGGACAACACCGGATCACATAGCCGCTATTGCAACTGCTGCCGACGGGAAAGCGCCGCGCGTGCCCGTTGTTCCGAAAACGACCTTGCGCTTGTCGGGTCTCGAACCATTCCAAATTGCGGTATAAACCATGTCTTCTTCTGCCACACAATTTATCAATATCGGCGAGCGTACGAATGTTGCAGGCTCGGCGCGGTTTAAAAAATTGATCGTCAATAATGACTATGAGAAAGCGCTCTCTGTCGCGCGTCAACAAGTCGAAAGTGGCGCTCAAATCATTGATGTCAATATGGATGACGGATTGATTGACGGCGTTGCGGCGATGACGCGGTTCCTGCAACTGATGGCGGGCGAACCTGACATCACACGTGTGCCCGTTATGATTGACAGTTCCAAGTGGGAGGTCCTCGAGGCGGGATTGAAATGCGTTCAGGGCAAGGCGGTCGTGAATTCGATTTCCATGAAGGAAGGGGAAGAGGAATTCCTCGATCATGCCCGCAAGGTACGTGACCTCGGTGCGGCTACAGTTGTCATGGCCTTTGACGAAGAAGGGCAGGCCGAGACTGCGGATGATAAATTCCGCATTTGCGAACGCGCCTATAATCTCCTCGTCGATAAAGTCGGGTTCCCGCCCGAGGATATTATTTTCGATCCGAACATCTTTGCAGTGGCCACCGGGATTGAAGAACATAATGATTATGCAGTCGCGTTTTTTGACGCCTGCAAGCGTATCAAAGCTAATCTGCCGCATGCGCGGATTTCTGGTGGTTTGTCCAATGTCAGCTTTGCCTTTCGCGGGAACAACCCTGTGCGCGAGGCGATGCATTCTGTCTTCCTCTATCACGCGATTCCTGCGGGCCTTGACATGGCGATCGTTAATGCGGGGCAGCTGACCATATATGATGACATCCCGGAAGAGCTGCGTGAGCGGGTTGAGGACGTTATCCTTAATCGCCGTCCCGATGCGACGGATCGTTTGTTGGATGTGGCTGAAAAATATCGCGGCGACGGTAAAGCGAAAGCGCAAGTCAAGGATGATGAGTGGCGGAAGTTGCCCGTCGAGAAGCGGCTGGAGCACGCGCTGGTGCGCGGCATTACAGACCATATTGTCGCCGATACAGAAGAGGCACGGCAAGCGGCTGATCGACCGCTGCACGTGATTGAAGGACCGCTGATGGACGGCATGAATGTCGTGGGCGATTTGTTCGGTTCGGGCAAAATGTTCCTCCCGCAAGTCGTGAAATCCGCTCGCGTCATGAAAGCGTCTGTCGCGCATTTGATGCCCTTTATGGAAGCCGAAAAGGAAGAGCTGGGAACAGCTGGGTCTTCTAATGGGAAGGTCTTGATGGCGACAGTGAAAGGCGATGTGCATGATATCGGCAAAAATATCGTCGGCGTTGTCCTGCAATGTAACGGCTATGATGTTGTCGATTTGGGCGTGATGGTTCCGGGTGAGAAAATTCTGGACGCTGCGATTGAACATGATGTCGATATGATTGGCCTGTCAGGTTTGATCACGCCGAGCCTCGATGAGATGGTTTATGTGGGTCAAGATATGCAAAAGCGCGGGATGACAATGCCGCTTTTGATTGGCGGGGCCACGACATCCAAGACGCACACGGCGGTCAAGATTGAACCCGCCTATGAAGCCGGACCGACTGTTTATGTGACGGATGCCAGCCGAGCGGTTGGCGTTGTCGGACAGCTTTTGGGTGACGGGAAAGCTGAATATGCGGCAGGCGTCAAAGCGGAATATGTCAAAGCCCGCGAAGCGCATGTACGGGGGCAATCCGCCAAAGCACGGCTGACATTGAAGGAAGCGCGCGACAATCCTTGGACGACTGAATGGGACGGTTACACACCGCCCAAGCCGACTTTCCTGGGGACGAAGACGCTCACGGATTACCCGCTCGAAAATTTGAGAGACTTTATTGATTGGACGCCTTTCTTTGCGACGTGGGAATTAAAAGGCCGCTATCCGGCGATCCTTGAGAATGAGCGTTTCGGTCAAGCCGCGCGGGATCTGTTCAAGGATGCCAATGCGATGCTCGACCAGATGATCTCTGAGAAGTGGGTCAGCGCCAATGGCGTCTTTGGGTTCTGGCCTGCGGAGCGTAACGGCGATGATGTCCGCGTCTTTACGGATGAGTCCCGCAGCGAAACACACGCGAATTTCCATGGCTTGCGGCAGCAAATTTCCAAAGGCACGAAAGCTAAGCCTAATTATTCAATCTCCGATTTTTGTGCTCCTTCTGATGATTACATTGGCGGCTTTGCTGTCACGGCCGGTCTTGGCGAGGAAGTTCAGTCTAAGCGGTTTGAGGACAGCGGTGATGATTATAACGCTATACTGTTCAAGGCGCTGTGCGACCGCTTGGCCGAAGCCTTTGCTGAACATTTGCATCAACGTGTGCGCCGCGAATTTTGGGGCTATGCACCCGATGAGACCTCCTCCGGTGACGACTTAATTGCCGAGAAATATGCCGGTATTCGTCCGGCTCCCGGCTATCCGGCGCAACCCGATCATACTGAGAAGGCAACGCTCTTCCGCATATTGGATGCGACAGCGGAGACAAATATCGAACTCACCCAGAGTTTTGCTATGCATCCGGCCAGCTCCGTCTCAGGCCTCTATTTCTCCCATCCTGACAGCGTTTATTTCGGCGTTGGCAAGATCGAGAAAGACCAAGTTCAAGACTATGCCCGCCGCAAGGATATGAGCGTCGAGGATGTTGAACGCTGGCTCTCGCCTATCCTCAATTATTAGAAAGGGTCCGCCATTTGGCGAACCCTGTTGATTTTTTTCTAAAGCCTTATTTCACCGCCAGATAGCGGGTTTGCCCTTGGCTCTCTACGCGCAAGGCATAGGGGCCTTCGCTGGCGTTGATCGCGTCTTCAAAATCGCCCAAATCCTTGATGTCCGTGCGGCCAACGCGGCGGATGACATCTCCGCGGCGCAATCCGGCGCGATAAGCGCGTGAGCTGCGGTCGACTTTTGAGACATAAACGCCCTCATTCCCGCCGCGTAGTTCGACATCATCCGGAATGTTAGAAATTTCCGCGCCGTCAAAGGCTTCCATCATAGCTTTGCCATCTGCGCCGATGCTCGCCGTAACCGTCTCTTCTTCGACCTCGGGGGCAGCTTCGACAGTTATGCGCGTGGTGCGGCGGCTTCCATCACGCAGATAGGTGACGCTCGCACGGGTTCCGGGTTGCAGCAGGCCCACAACATTTCGAAGATCATTGTGATCCAAGATCTCTTCGCCGTTAAACGCGATGACGACATCTTCGGCTTTTAGCCCGGCTTTTTCCGCCGGTGTGTCTTCGCCGACATTGGCAATGAAAGCGCCGTCCATCGTTTTCAGATCAAGCGCATCGCGTAAGTCCGGAGTGACCGGTTGAATATTGACGCCAATCCGCCCGCGCCGAACTTCACCGTTTTCGCGAAGCTGCTCAATAACATTTTTGACCGTCCGAATGGGGACGGCGAAACCGATCCCATTATTTCCGCCTGAACGCGACACGATGGCGGTATTAATGCCTATCAATTCGCCTTTGGAATTGACGAGCGCGCCGCCAGAATTTCCCGGGTTAATTGAAGCATCCGTCTGGATGTAATTCTCATACCGATTTTGCCCTGACAAAGTCTCCCGCCCAATTGCAGAGACAATACCTGAGGTCACAGTTGATGTGAGGCCGAACGGGTTGCCAACGGCAATGACATAATCGCCCACGCGCGCATCACCGGATTTGGCGAGTTTTATTTCTTTCAAATCACGCGTGTCGATTTTTAACAAAGCAATATCGGTGTCGGGGTCAGTGCCGACTAATTCCGCTTCAAATTCGCGGCGATCATCGAGCGTAATCGTGATTTCGTCCGCGTCTTTAATGACGTGATTATTTGTGATGATCAGGCCTTCGCTCGCGTCAAAAATGACGCCGGACCCTGCACCTGCGCGCGGCCCTCGGCTCTGCGGCAAGCGTCCGCCAAAAAACCGTTCCATCATTTCTTGTTCCGGAGACCTCGCGGAGCTTCGGGATTTCGCCTCCTGGACGGTCCGAATGGACACAACTGTCGGCTTCACCCGTTCCAGCAGCGGCGCCATGGTCAAAACCCCGCGCACGGGATCTACGGTCATGGCTTGCGAGCGGGTGTTTATCTGGGCGTCTGCGTTAGTTTCAAACGCGAGGGGAGAGGCGATGAGCGCCGTAGCGGCTGCGCCTAAGAGCAGAATGCGTTTCATGTCAGATCCTTTCATCCGGGGGATAATGTCCGTCCGATTTAGGTGTCTTTCGCGCACGTTCAATATGCGGCTACAGAATCTGAACATGAATTAATTGTGACGGGCTCGTAAGGTTCTGCGTGATGCTAAAGGTTCTTTGAGACTGGGTGGCCCAGATCAAACAATCCGCACTGCTCGAATGCCTCCAGCCGCAGCAGACCAATCGCAATATCCCGCCGCCCGGCCGAGGTGCCAATCTCGGATTGTCGCGGGGCCGGGTCATATTGAATGGCACCCGGTTTTCGCCCGATGTCATAGAGGCGTTCCTCGACGCAATTGCAATCAGCGGAGTTGGCCCCTGCCTCCAAGACACTTTCGGGGCAGGCAAAGGATTTGGCTTCGGCGCGGGTGAGCCTGTCCGTGGACGGCGGAGCGGTCGTGCTGGCGCAGGCCGCAAGAGCGGTTGCAAATGTGAAGGTGATGATGGCGCGTGATATGTTCATGAGAATTCCATTTTGAATGACCTTCGACTCTCGCGCAACAGTTAAGGCTTGCAGCCCCGTTGAAACTTTTGTTTCAACTTGAGGAACTGCCGAGGCAATTTTAAGGCAGGACATGCCCGCAGAGTTGGTCTTCTGATGGAATACCAGAAGGAAAGTTAGTTTTACAGAAGACTGAGTTGATTGGCTTGTAAGACCAATCAACGACTCTGCGGCAGCAGTTTTTGATGTGACGGTCGGGGGTCCCGCAGTTGGACGTTCCGGTCACATCTACCCGTTTTATTGGATAGATCCCGGTTCAACATCCAGCGGTCGTCTCTCACCACAAAAGGCCCGGCACACGCTAGGTTCTCACACCTGGCCGCTCAACCCTACCGTCCCTCAAACCAGCAAGCGAGGCCTCGCCTGTCCAATGTCTGAAAGAACTTGATCACTATATCACAGCTTTTGAAAGTGCGGATTATTCTCTTGAAATTAGATGTAAGTCGTTGATTTTTTTGGGTTAGGAGACTCGGTGAAACGAGGATATAGTTTGGAAATACGGTTCCCAATCTTAGTCATCCTCGGCCTTGTGCCTAGGATCTTTCATCCATCTGGAAGACGTGTACTAAAGATCCTCGGCACAAGGCCGAGGATGACGAAGATAGAGATATCGGACTTTATACTAATCGATTTTGATTAGAGTAGATTTGCATTGAAGGCTTAAATTAACCGCAAATGACTCAGAACAGGGGTAGGGTAGCTTTATGGTGAGAAATTTCAAAGTGCCGACAGATCTAAATTTTAAGAGAGCGAAGGACACACCGTTCTTCAAGTTGGAAATTACAGGTGCAGATTGGCCGCCGAAATGGGGTGCTATCTCTCCAATCTACACAGCAAATTTGGAACACCTCTGGGTTCTTCTGAGTAAAGTGGAGTTTCGAAATTTGGGTGATGCGCAGATAGAGGCTCACATCCTAGCTGAAGTCACTGCAATCAGTCATTATGGTGAAGTGGAAAACAGGACGGACGGGGAGGGCAACCCAATCTATGACATGATTTGCCGGCCTCCGACGGTTTATGTCTTTGCCTGTTCTTTAGGATATGTTGCCTTTGGTCATGCAGGGCTAATCGAACAGACTTCAAATAACGAGCTTTTCATCGTTGGACGTGAAACCAAAATCAGTAATCTGGCGGCGCACTTTGTATTAAGAGACAAATGGGAGCACGTTTACTTTTTGCCAAAGACTGCTTTCCGACCATTTGATAGCGTTATCAGAGATTGCCACGCATTCTTTATGTCTCGACAGTTTTTAGACAATAGCATTTTAATGTCTCAAGATATGGACGATTTTAATATTCCAATTGGTGAATATTGAAATCACGACAGAACGTGTCAGCAACTTTGAAGTCTTTCTTGTCAGCCAAGCGCCCCAAAACCCGCTGCACCAAAACCCTATCCCCTGTCGCCCATCCCCCCTATATCCATCCCATGTTCACCGACCTCTATAACACGGACATCCTCACGCTTTCCTCCACTTTGGAAAATGCCGCATTGCCGTCGCCTGACGGAACCGCGCGGAAAGTGTCTAAACTTTGCGGGTCTTGGCTTGAGATTGATTTGAATATTAACGACGGCGCTGTTTCTGAGTGCGCGATGCGGGTTCAGGCGTGTGCGCTGGGGCAGGCG
>CAZSKH010000126.1:3223-7034 GCA_964607395.1 uncultured Algimonas sp. | reverse complement strand
TGGATGATGATCCGGTACTTGGCGATGATATTTATCTGACGCGCGTCGCTTGGGCCCCTGACAATAAAACTGTCTTTGTCGGCGTTTTGGCGCGCGATAATAAAACGCACCGGATTTATAAGGTTGACTCCCAAACAGGCAAGAAGACAGAATTCTATGAGGAAACCTCCCCGACATGGTTGAATATTCGCAGCGGACTGTCCCCAACGCAAGATGGCGGCCTGATCTGGTCTGCCGAACGCAATGATAAGCGGCAAGTTTTCAAAATTGACGCTGACGGAACCATCAACGCCCTAACGCCAGAAAATATGAATGCACGGTCTATCGCTTGCCGGACTACTAGTGGTGAGTTGGACATAATCTACGTTAGCGGCTGGAAAGACACGCCGCTGTCCAACCATATTTATAGAGTCTTTTCCGGTAAAGAAGAGGGCTTGTTTGGTGTTGATAAAATCACATCCGGCCCCGGCATTCATAGCGCCCGTTTCAACGGTGATTGTTCGCGCTACCTTGGAAGCTATTCCGATGATGAAACCCCGACGAATTTACGAGCATATCTCGCGGATGGAACGCCGCGGGCTTGGCTCAATGAAAATAAGCTCGACGAGACACACCCTTACGCGCCCCATATGGAGGCGCACATCAATCCGGAATATGGACAGCTAGACGCGGAAGACGGCACAAAGCTGGACTATATGCTGTTCAAGCCGAAAGACTTAAAACCCGGCGAAAAACGCCCCGCCATCACAATTGTCTATGGCGGCCCCGGTGTGCAGCGTGTGCAAAACCGGTTCTGGCGCAAAGACCTCGCGAAGATGTTAGCGCATCACGGCTTTGTCGTATTCACATTGGATAATCGCGGGGCGAGTAATCGCGGGAAAGCCTTTGAAGATCATCTCTACCGCGCCATGGGCCAAATCGAAGTCACCGATCAATCCGTCGGCGCGCGCTGGCTCGCCAAGCAAGATTTTGTCGATGGCGATAATATGGGCGTCTATGGCTGGTCTTATGGCGGTTATATGAGCTTGCATATGTTGGCTCAAACCGACCTCTATAAATCCGGCGTGTCTGGCGCGCCCGTCACTGATTGGACGCTCTATGATACGGCCTATACCGAACGTTATTTAGGCGACCCAAATCCCGGAGCCGAAAATTACACCGCAGGATCATATGAGGACGGCAGCGTCTTTAAATATCTCGACGGGTTAACGGAGCCAGTGCTCCTCATTCACGGCATGGCGGATGATAATGTGGTCTTTCGGCATTCAATAAAATTAATGGCGGAGATGCAGGAAAAGAACATGCACAACCTGCGCATCCAAACCTATCCTGGTGAAAAACACGGATTTCGAAATGCCGGAAACCGGACCCATCGGGATCGGCAAATTTTGGAGTTTTTCAGCGAGACCCTTGCGCCCAACCCGCGATAAACTTATCAAAGGGGCATATGATCCTGTCTAACACCCTGAGTAAATTCCACGCACGCCACAGACTCAAGCGCTTACTTTCAGGATTATGCGCGGCTCTCATTTGCATATTTTTTACAGCCTCCGCTCAGGCTGCATCTATCCCTGTCGAGTCTCTTTATTTCGAAGATAATTACACCGGATTTTCGCTATCTCCGTCCGGCAATAAACTGGCCTATGGGGACCTGCGTGATCGCAATGACGCCAAAGTCACAATTTTTGACCTCAAGACCAACACGGCCAATGATATACGCGTTGGATCGGACAAGCGGCTTTTGTGGGTCTCTTGGGCCACTGAGGACCGTCTTTTGATGAGCTTCATCACCCAAAAAGACATCAAACTCCCGCGGAATATTTATACAAGGGACAAGACCGGGAAGAAAGTTCGATATTTAAAAGGTATTCCCTTCGCCCGCATGATGGCCATCGACGCCGATGGAAAAAACGCCGCTGTTTTGATGGGTGATGCCAATCGGGATATAAAACAGAACCTGCGGCTGGATCGCCTAACGTCTACGCTCCCATCCGACCCGGACCATGTGCTGGTTCCTGCCTATGATAGCGGATTGAATCTCTATAAAGTCAATATTCACGATGGCACGTCCGAGAAAGTGCAAGATGGGAAGCGAGACACATTCGCATATAACGTCAGCCGTTCGGGCTATGCCATCGCGCGATATGATTGGGCCTCTCGCAAACGCTATGTGAAAGTCTACATTCGCGCAGAAGGCGAGAAAAAATGGACCAAACTCGCGACAGTTCGCGAAGAGGATTTAGATAATTTCTCTCCTGTTGCGGATACGGAAACGCCGGGTCAAATTTTTGTCTCCGCGACCCCTGAGGGCACGGACCGCGCCGCGATCTATCGATATGATTTGGTCAATAAGGCGTTTATGGAAAAAGTCGCGGGCCATCCAAAAGTTGATGTGAAATCAGTTCTAACAGACTTCGACAATAATTACATCGGCACGGCCTTTACGGAACATCGCCTAAAATATGACTTTGTCGATCCAGACATGGACCGGCACCTCAAAGCCATCAACAAAGCGATGGGCAATGAAATGAACGTCAGCCTAATGGAAGTCAGCCGCAAAGATGGATTTTGGCTAGTTCAAACCTCCGGACCTAGAGACCCCGGAACCGTGAATATTTACGACCCAAACACCAAGCAATTCGATAAATTCAGCGTGTTGAACTCCCGTGTAAACACAAAGAAACTCTCCCCGATGAAAGTCGTGAATTACACCGCGTCGGATGGCTTAGCCCTTTCCGGCTATTTGACCACGCCGCAATATGAACGCCCCGACGCCGAAACTCCACTCGTTGTTCTTGTGCACGGTGGCCCCCATGCCCGAGATTATTTTGAGTTCGAACCATGGGGCCAATATCTAGCCTCTAACGGATTTAAAGTGTTCCAGCCGCAATTCAGAGGATCGTCAGGCTATGGCAAAGCCTTCTCAGAGGCAGGACATGGTCAGTGGGGCGGACGCATGCAAGATGATGTCACCGACGGCGTAGAATATTTAATTCAAACGGGCCAAGCGACCCGGGGTAAAATCTGTATCGCGGGCGCGAGCTATGGCGGCTATGCGGCCCTGATGGGCGCTGTCAAAACACCGGAGCTTTACCAATGCGCCAGCTCAATTTCAGGGGTGACGGACCTGCCATCGCAAGCGGAACATGACAAAGACTATTACGGGAAAAAATCCGAATCCTGGGAAAATGTGAAACAGCAATTAGGTGATCCACAAAAAGATATGGCCCGCATGATTGCATATTCCCCGGCCCAGCAAGCTAAACAGATTAAAATTCCGGTGCAGCTCATTCATGGGTCTGATGATGACGTTGTTCCAATTCAGCAATCCGAGCTCATGCGAGATGCGCTAAAGGCCGTGAATAATCCGGCGGAGTATATCCGGCTGAAAGACGTGGATCATAATTTACGAGGCGGAAAGAACAGATATTTCGGTCGGCGTGAGACCCTGACACAGCTTAAAAATTTTCTTTATGAGCACCTACAAGCCGAAGATGATTTCACCCTCGAAATATCCCCAACTTCGCCTTGAGCTTAATGACAAAGGCTGTGCTTATTCAACCGCTGCCAACCTCACGGCCTCGCGGATTTGGCCGCGTAAGAGCGCTGTCTCGACGGAGGTTGGATCTAGATTTAGCGACGCTTCAATATCCGCTTGAGCCTCTTCAATTTTGTCCAGTTTAAACCGAGCATCCGCGCGGTAGCGCAGCGCATCGGCGCGCTTCGGATCAAGCGTCAAAACTGAGGTAAGGTCTGTTTCCGCATAATCATATCGCTCGGAGAGCGCATAGGCGCGTGCGCGCGCAATCCG
>CAZSKH010000126.1:0-3123 GCA_964607395.1 uncultured Algimonas sp. | reverse complement strand
CGCCATTGCATGGCCGCCTCGAAAGCCTCTTGTGGATCAACCGCAATAGATTCGAGGCAGGATTTATGCCGCGTTTCAAATTGCGTTGTTAAGTCCGTGGCTAGACTTGGTGTGCTAAAAAACAGCGATCCGCCCAACAGGCAGGCGACATGGAAGAAATGGCGTGTCATGGCCTTTCGCATAACCGCAGGAAACTGAACCGACAATGAGCCGCCACATTAATAAGCCTCAATCTGCACTCCTCTTGGGGGCCGGCTATGTGGCACGGGCCCTGACCCCACACTTGCTCAAAACCGGCTGGGATGTCCACGTCACGACACGGTCCGGCAAAACAAAGCTGCAAGGCGTGAGCTGCCACAAATTCGACGGCGCCGTCTCTGCGGAGCTGCAATCCGCCTTTACCTCTGCTGACATCATCATAAGCTCCATTCCGCCCGCAAAAGATGGGCATGACCCGGCTCTTTCGGAATTAAAGCACCTGTCCCCGCGCGCCAGCTGGATAGGGTATTTGTCTGCGACATCGGTTTACGGTGATAGAGATGGGAAATGGGTCTTTGAAGGTGAAGCGCCGTCCCCCGGACTAGCTAGAGGAGTCGCCCGCGCAGATGCAGAATTGGCTTGGATTGAAACACTTTGGCCGGTCCACATCTTCCGATTGGCAGGGATTTACGGACCGGGCCGCGCGCCCTTTGACAAACTTCGAGCCGGAACAGCCCGGACAATCATCAAAGAGGGCCATGTCGTCAACCGCATCCATGTCGCAGATATTGTCAGCGCACTCTTGCTGAGCATGAATAAAGCTGATCCGCAAACCATCTATAATTTGGCCGATGGGCACCCCGCCCCGCCTCAACATGTATTAGACTATGCCGCTGGGTTATTGGGGCTGCCGCCCGCCCCTCAGGTCGAATTGGATGACCCTACAGTGTCCGACATGGCGCGCAGCTTTTACGCGGAAACAAAACGTGTGAGTGCTGACAAAGCGCGGCAGAAACTGGGGTGGACGCCGGAATATGGTAGCTATCGTGACGGGCTGGCCGCTATCCTAGGGGAAGAACGCCGGATACCCTGAGCGTGGCGCAGGCTGTGTAAAGCTTCTTTGCGGAAACGTCCCGCGCAGACCTGCGGTTTGCGCGCTTAATGTACGCTTCGATCCGGGGTTATATTCCGTTGTCAACACATAGCCTTTATTGCGCATGCAAACTTCAAAGCCGGGGTCGAGCATAAAATCATATTCGGAAATGAATAAATATCCGCGATTCCGAGTCTCGCAATTTTGCCAATCCATATCATCGGATTCTCCATTCAACATGACGAATTCTGACTCTCGAGGATCGGTGGCGGCCGCCGCAACATAGTTTGAGCCCGTGCTATAAAGTTCAACCCTATACCCTGCATATTGCGAATAACCCGAATAATTTGCGGATGTGTTGTGAATATTCGCATCATAACCCTGCCCGTCAAAATCATAGGCTTGCTGCGGTGTCGTTCTCAGCGCCGTTTCCGAATGGGTCGTTTGCGCCGCTTTGTCCGATTTCGTCCAAAGACTACATCCGCTCAAACCCAGTCCCATCAAGGCTATGACTGCCAGTGTTCTGATCCGCATAATACTCTCTCATATCGCTTCCGTGGAACTCACGGTTCAATCCTCGTGCCAAATAGGCGAATTTTTTGAAGATATTCCCTGTTTTCAGGGTTAATAAATTGCGGCAGGCCCTCGAGTTAACGTCAGGCGATTGACTTGCGCGGTGAACACGCCAAAACATCCCTATGAGCCAAACACCTTTTCACACCAAAACAACCATCCATCCAAAAGCGGATTCTCGCTTGTCGGAAATTTGGGAGGCAGCAGACGTCTACGGCGCGCGCAGCTTTGACAATTACGCTAAAATTCGGTCTGTCGCGGAGACGTTGCGCGATCTTCTTTGCGCCTGGCTCCATTCCGGGGATGAGCCTTGCGTCTATCTCGTGCCGCCGGAAGGCCCGTTTCAGGCCCAAAATTATCAATCCGGCGCATTCTCTGTGTCCGGCACAGGGTATTTGCCGCTGAAACCTATCAGCTTCGGCCTCGCCATACGCATTTCAGAAGATAAAGATTACATGCGGCTGCAACTTCATTGCCAGAAAGAGGGCGAGTTGATGAAAATCTCCATAGGTAAAGAGAGCCCGATTGCCGTCAATCTCCCCTTGGATGAAGCACAAATGACCCCTCTATTTGAGCTGATCCATGGCCATATCCTCGCGTTCTTCAAGGACAGCGTCGCCAAATATGATGAAGGTGATTACGGCACATCTGTCATCGGGTTCGATATTTACCGCGTCCCTGAATAGCTCCCTAAAAAAGGCTGAAAAGCCCCCTGAACAAGACAGGGAAATCAGTTTGGTTTGAGTGTGTGAATCGGCTAATGCGGCGATTGGTAGATTTCCCGCGAACTCGCTTTCGCGTCAAAAAATGGGAATAATATGGGTTTCGAGACGGCGATGTTAGCCGACATTATTTTCGCGGGCGCCGCTGGTGGCCACCACGAGGTGTCTACGCTTCCTTTCAAAATTGCCCTTATCGGGGCATTGGGCATTGGCGCGCAATGGCTCGCTTGGAAACTTCAACGTCCGGCCATCGTATTGATGGCGATTGCGGGGTTGATTTTCGGGCCGCTCGTCGGGTTCCTCATGGGCTTACCCAGTTTGACATTTTTGCACGGTTTCCTAGGGCCCTTCCGCCTCGACCCTCAGGTCGATTTCGGCGAGGTTTATAGGCCAATGATCGGGATTGCCGTGGCGATCATTCTCTTTGAGGGAGGATTAAACCTTAAATTCAAGGACCTAGGCGACGCCAAACGTGCGGTTATCCGCATGGTCGTTTTGGCCGGGCCGATTGCTTGGGGACTAGGCACATTGGCGGCGCATTATCTAGCCGGATTAGATTGGGATCTGGCGGCTATGGTCGGGGGTCTGTTCATTGTGACGGGTCCCACCGTGATAATGCCCCTGCTTCGCCAAGCGCATTTGCAAACTAAGCCTGCGAATATTCTGAAATGGGAGGGGATTGTAAACGACCCGCTCGGCGCGCTTTTCGCCGTTATTGTCTTTGAGTTCATCCGGATCACGCAAGTCGAAGCCAGC
>CAZSKH010000125.1:0-7103 GCA_964607395.1 uncultured Algimonas sp. | reverse complement strand
GGTCAGTTTTATAGCGCCAAAGATCCAACGTTGGGGCCTCAACTGGAATATTGTAGATATATCAAAGAATGTCAGCACTCTCCATCATTTGGGCATAATGCTCGTTGTTAAGAAATTTTATGCCGCTTTGCATTTGTAGCAAATGCCGAACCGTCAGCCCTCGATTCTCAAACGCTGCATAATTGGGAAGCAAGCTGAAAACATCGCTCTCTAGGGACTTTATATCACCTTCGTATATTGCGACGCCAACAGCCGCATTGGTTAAACTTTTTGCCACAGAATACCCATTATGTTTTTCCGATTGTGTGAAAGTTCCAAAGTAACGCTCATGCACAATTTCGCCATTCTGGATAATGATGATGGCGTCTGTATTATTCTGGCTCAAATAGGCGTCGAGCTCTTCGAAAGAGGGTTTTTGCGGATCACAGGCTATCACGAGTAAAGAGAATAGAGCCGCAATTAACTTAAGTATGGGGACCCCCGAGTGTAATGCGCGAAAACATGTTATCATAGAGTCTGGATATCCCTTCTCGTCACTTAAAGTCCATTAACCTATAAATTTTGGAGCGGAAATAGGGTTCAGATCCAAAACACGCCTGCAACAATTTAAATCCATGAGACCACCAGGTCCGGCTCCCAAACAGTCTGACCGCCTCCTTAGGGGCCATTGATTCGCTCTATATTTTTGGAAGAAAAAAAAGGGCGCTTCACTGGATTTAGTCCCCGAAGGCCACGTGCGGGGCGGTCCGCGTCCTCGTTTCAGAATATCTGTTTCCCAATATTTTCCCCTTAGATTTCAACGAATCCAGAGGATCGGTCCATCAAATGAAAGAGAATAATCCGCACTTTCAAAAGCTGTGATATATTGGACAAGTTCTTTCAAACATAGGACAGGTGAGACGTCACTTACCCGTTTGGAAGACGGTGGGTCTGAGCATCCGGCGGTGACACGTTGGATTGTGCCGGGACTTTTGGAGTGAGAGCCGACACCTGGGTCCAACGCTGGCCTAACGGGTGGGACAGACGGGCCGCTTCATCAAAAACTGCTGCCGCGTGGTCTTTGCATGGGACTTACAAACCTGTGCATCCGGCCTTTGCGTAAAACAAAACTACTACATTGGTCTCCATCGCGGAGGTCACCACGCGGGCAGTCCTACTTTAACGGATAAACCCAAGCTTCGGCAGTTCCCCCAGAAAATGGTAATGGGCTGCGAGCGTAACCGCGTGAGAAAAATTATGCCCCGACACCCCGGACACACAAAACCTTCCCTCTCCCTCAAAGACGAGCTTCACTGTATGCACCTCGCCGTTCGGGTTCGTGCCGAGCAGGTGAAACTTCGCCGTCTGGAATGGGATACGCAGGAATTGGCCCTGCCCCATATCTCGCCTTTGCCCGGCGATAGTGAATTACAAATCCGCAGGCCCTTAACCGACAAAGATATGCCGCGTCCGCAGCCGCCGGTAGAGATGCCCGCATTTCAAGCCGGCATGCCGAGCGAGCTGATGCAGACAATGATGAACCTATATATGGATCAGCTGCGCGAGGCGCATAATAATAATCCCTATAACAAACTTGCGTCTAAATCCGCGCAAGCCAAAGCCGAGGCAAAACAAGCCCGCGAGGATGCGCGCCGGGAGAAAATACGGCAGATTGCCAATCGAGCGCTCGAGATTGCGACAGCGCGTGAGATAGAGGAGATAAAAAAGGAAAAGCTGAGGTCTCAGAACTCTCGTTTCTAATCCCGCGCAGGCCCCTAAACCCTGCGCATATCTAATGTGTAAGGAAAATGCGGATTGGCGTTTGGACGGGCGGCGGTGACTTTCCCGGGTGTGTGTCCCATCGTTTCAAACCGTGCCATGCGGCGGCCTTCGGCTTCATTTTCATTGACGGGATATGTCTCGAAACTGCGTCCACCCGGATGGGCGACATGATAGGTGAAACCGCCAATGGATTGTTCATTCAAAAGATCGACAACATCAAAAACGAGCGGCGCATGGATTTTCATCTCGGGGTGCAAGCTGGAGGGTTGCGCCCAAGCTTTGAACCGAATGCCCGAGACCATCACGCTCTCATCACCGGTTTTCTGCAACGGCACGGCCCGCCCATTACAGGTAATCTGATACCGGCCTTCGGTCAGGCCCTGCACGCTCAGCTCAACCCGCTCCACTGTGGTATCGACGGACCGGCTAACGCCGCCGCCCATTGGCTCTTCACCCATAACGGGCCAAGGCTCCAGCGCGCTGCGAAGCTGAAACGACATATCGCCGATTTGCGCACGTCCGCATTCGGGAAAGCGGAAAAACAAAAACGGCGTGAACCAGTCTTCGTCAAATTCAAACCCGGCTTCGGTAAGGATTTTGAGCACATCGGACAAATCCTGCTTCACAAAATAAGGCAGCATAAATTTATCATGGAGCTGCGTGCCCCACCGGATCAGATTGCCCTTATAAGGCTTTGTCCAAAACATCGCGAGGCAGGCCCGGATCAACAGGCTTTGCAACAATCCCATTTGCGGATGCGGCGGCATTTCAAACCCGCGCATTTCCAGCAATCCCAAACGGCCCCGCTGGCTGTCGGGACTATAGAGCTTATCAATGCAAAATTCCGCGCGGTGCGTATTGCCCGTCAGGTCAACCAACAGATTTCGGAACAGCCGATCCACCAGCCACGGCGGAACCTCTTCGTCCTCCGGTATCTGCGCAAAGGCAATCTCAAGCTCATACATCGAATCATGACGGGCTTCGTCAATGCGCGGCGCTTGACTGGTCGGTCCAATAAAACTTCCTGCAAACAAATAGGACAAAGACGGATGGTTCTGCCAGAATGCGATAAAGGACCGCAGCAAATCCGGTCGCCGCAAAAACGGGCTGTCTTCCGGACGCGCCGCGCCCAGCACAATATGATTACCACCGCCCGTGCCGGTCCGCCGCCCGTCCAGCATAAATTTCTCCGTCGAGAGACGGGCCAGCCGCCCCTCCTCATAGACCGTATTCGTAATCTCTTTGAGGTCCTCCCAGCTCTCTGCGGGTTGAACATTGACTTCGATGACCCCGGGGTCGGGGGTCACGCTCATATTGACAAGGCGAGGATCGGCAGGCGCGCCATAGCCTTCCAACACGACCGGTGTGCCGCATCGGACAGCCGTGGCTTCAATGGCGCTAATGAGCTCCAAGAAATGCTCGCTCCAAGCGATAGGCGGCAGGAAGATGTGAAGAACACCGCCGCGCACTTCGGCGCAGACCGCCATCTTAATCAGGCCGTTGGGATCATTTTTATAGGCGTCGTCAGTCTGTTTTTTATTCGCCTTGAGACGTTTGGCGATTGCCTTTGCGCTCGGCAGAGGCCCCGCCATCTCCAACGCGCTCCGATCAGGGATGATTTCATCTTCGGCCTCTGCGGGGCTGGGCAGGCTGGCGAGCGGCAGACGTGTGCCGATGGGCGAGTCCCCGGTGAGCAAAACAAGATGGGGCGTTTTAAACGCCCACTTATTACTGATCCATTGGTTGCGAGCGTGGGAGTAATGCAAGGGCAGGACAAAACCAGCCGCCGCGTTCAAATCCGCATCCATCAATTTTTGCAATCGCGCGCGCTCGGTCTGCTCGAAAACATCCGCCTCCATCATTTCATCAGAGAGCGGCATGCGGCGATCTTTCCACAGGTAATAAGGCGTATCCTCGCGGGCATCCAAAACATAATCTTCAGGAATTCCCAAAGTCTGGCCAAGCGTTTTCAAAAACTCAGCGGCATCCTTAAGGTTATGACCAAGGTCTTTATCCGGGTCTGCCAACAACGCCTGATCGGTCCAAACGGCGACATCATCTGCGCGCCATGTACAGGGCATGGCCCATCTCGGCAGGATCTCACCGGGATACCATTTGCCCTGCGTAAACATATGAACCGCGCCCGTCGCAAAGCGCGATTTCAGGCGATACAGCATATCTTTGGCAAGGGCTTTCTTATCCCCGCCCAGCGCGCCGTAATGCCAAGCATTATCCTCGCGGTCGTCGATAGAGACAAATGTCGGCTCCCCGCCCATGGTGAGCCGCACGTCATTCTCGACAAGCGTATTCTCCACCTGTTCGCCCAGCGCGTCGATGGCGTCCCATTGCGCCTCGGAATAAGGTTTCGTTACGCGGGGCAATTCCAGAATGCGGGTCACGGACATATCATGGTGAAGCTCCGCTGATGCGCCGCCTTCTAATGTTCCGGAAATGGGCGCGGCGCTGGACGGGTTTGGTGTGCAGCATAGCGGCACATGGCCCTCTCCCGCGAATAGCCCTGATGTCGGGTCCAGACCCACCCAGCCTGCGCCCGGCAGATAGACTTCCGTCCAAGCATGTAAATCTGTGAAATCAACCTCGGTGCCAGAGGGGCCATCCAGGGATTTTACGTCCGCCGCCAGCTGTATCAAATAGCCGGAGGCAAAACGCGTCGCGAGGCCCATATGGCGCAAAGCCTGACACAGGAACCAAGCCATGTCCCGGCAGGACCCTGACCCCAAGCTCAGCGTGTCTTCGCAGCTCTGAACGCCCGGCTCCATGCGCACAGTATAATTTAAGGATTGGCTGAGAAATTGATTAATAGAGACCAAGAAATCATTGACGGGGCGGCTCGATTTATCCCTGCTTTGCACCCAATCCATCAACTTCGGGCCATTTTCTTTTATTTGAAGATAGGGCGCGAGTTCGTCCTTAAGCCCCGCCTCATATTGAAAGGGGAAATTTTCGGCATAATCTTCCACGAAAAAATCAAACGGGTTAAAGACCCGAATATCTGTGACCAAATCGACCTCGACGCGGAAAGTTTTGACCTTCTCCGGAAACGCAATACGCGCCAAAAAATTACCGAATGGGTCCTGCTGCCAATTGATGAAATGCTGCGCGGGGGTGACGTTCAAGCTGTAAGATTTTATGAGGTTTCTAACATGTGGGGCGGGCCGCAGACGGATCGTTTGCGTGCCCAAACTGACCGGACGATCATAGTTATACTGGGTTACATGGTTCAGGCTTACTGTTATGGTCATTCTAAGATCCCTATGGAGTCTGCCAGGCCGAAACCAACCGAACATCTTCTGTGCCCGCCTATCACAGGAACTTATATCAGGATAACCTTCAAGTGTTCAAAATCCCTAGTTTAACCAGTGATATCGTCCTGTTAAATTTCGATGCACCCAGTTCCCCCTCGATTGATATCAATTTGTCGGAAAATACAGCCGGTTCAAATTCGCTCGGTTGGGGATTGGGCTGGTATCCCGGCAATCAAGCGTCTTCCATGGTCATAAAAGACCCGGCCGCGCGCTCCACGCAGGTTTTCACCGATAGTCTGACGGAATGGTCCAATTTTCGCTCAAACCTATTTTTCTGCAAAATTCGCGGCGCGGAAAGCGGATATAACCAATCCGAAACACAGCCCTTCACGCGGAGCTTTGCCGGCGCGGATTGGCTCTTCATGCATAATGGAGATCTAGACAAAGCCGAACTGACGAAAGTTTATACTGGCGACAGCCGTTTATTGGAGCCCGTGGGAACCACGGACTCGGAATTGGCTTTTTGCAATTTATTGGCCCGTATGGAGCAAAATGGCTCGCGCAGTCTCTCTGAGGTTGACCCTACGGAAATATTGTCTTGGTTTCAAAGGTTCGACCTGTTCGGAAGCGCTGATATGTATTTGACCGACGGGCAAACTGTGTGCTGTTTCCATGGTACAAAGTCCCCAAAGCCCTTGCGCTACGCCCGTTTGATACCTCCGAATAATCTACAATCGCTATCATCATCGGCAATCAATATTAAGGTGGATAATTCGCTCGATACATTTCGAACGGCTCTGGTTGTTTCATCAGTTCAATTTATTTCTGGTGATTGGACCGGATTGAAGCCGGGTCAAATGATCATGTCAAATAGAGGGAAAATTACATGGGACAGTCTTTCGCCGCCGGAAAAATGGGAACCCGTCCAAAGAACACCGGCTGATTTAAACGAGTCCTTCGAAAGCCTGCCCCTCCAACCAAAACGCCATCCTCAAACCTTCGATGCGCAAGTGCCGAGGACACCGATTGTTCAGGATTTTGTCACGTCGCCGCGCACCATAACCCAATCTAAGGGTGGCCGCAGCTTAGCTTACAGAATGTTTGATGTGGAACATTCCACTGTTTATGACTATGCGGACCTTGTTGAACATAGCACTCATTTATTCCGCCTCATGCCGACGGATGATTTGCGTCAAGATGTCGTTCATTCGAAACTCAGATTGACGGCGGGGGCGGATGAGATTCAGTTTGAAGATGTATTCGGCAATCAATCCGTTCACTGCGAAATCAAAACTCCCTATCGGCATCTGAAGGTCACAGCCACCAGCCGCGTGAAGCTCTTCGAATGCCCGCCCGACAATCACGCGATTGCCCTCCGGCAAACCTCTATTCCGTTAATCTGGATGCCGTGGCAGCGACAAATGATGACGCCTTATTTGCTGCCCACGGAATTGCCGGAAACGCAACTCCGCGAACTTACGAATTACGCCATGAGTTTTGTCGAACGCAATGATTTCAATCTGCGGCGCACAATCGAAGACATCAATTCCAGCATATATAGTGATTTCGAATATGTCTCTGGCAGCACAACCAATGAGACAACCCCTTTTGAGGTTTACGCCAATCGAAGAGGCGTATGTCAGGATTTCGCCAATCTATTTATTTGTTTGGCGCGGCTCTTGGGCCTACCCGCGCGATACCGCATGGGCTATATTTACACGGGGGCAAATTACGAAAATAAAATCCAATCGGAAGCCTCCCACGCTTGGGCCGAAGTTTACCTCCCCTATGTCGGGTGGCGGGGTTTCGATCCGACGAATGGATGCCGCGCCAACCAAGATCATGTCAGGGTGGCCTGCGGACGAAACTATATCGACGCCACGCCGACCTCAGGCACAATTTACAAAGGAGGTGGCCATGAAACCCTGCGGGTCGAAGTCAAACTGACCGAAGTCTCTGAGTGAAGTCAGGCTCGGACATTTTGAAATTAGCCCAATAGTCCCGGTCCTGTGCCAAGTTCGATGACCTCGACAAGCTGGCCAGTCTTTAGGGCTTCCGCATTTGGCAAACGACGAA
>CAZSKH010000124.1:5326-7225 GCA_964607395.1 uncultured Algimonas sp. | reverse complement strand
ACCGAGAAATGATGCGCAATGATCCGCATCTCCTCATTGAAGGCTGCCTCGTCGCATCTTTCGCGATGCAAGCTCACGCCTGTTACATCTATCTGCGCGGCGAATATGTGCTGGAACGTAACCGTCTCCAAGCCGCGATTGACGAAGCCTATGCAGCCGGTCTCGTCGGTAAAAATGCCTGCGGGTCTGGTTGGGATTTCGACATTTACATGGCGCATGGCGCTGGCGCTTATATTTGCGGCGAAGAAACGGCGCTGCTGGAATCGCTTGAAGGTAAAAAGGGGCAACCGCGCCTGAAACCGCCATTTCCGGCCAATGCCGGCCTTTATGGCTGTCCGACAACAGTGAATAATGTTGAGTCGATTGCGGTCGTGCCGACGATATTACGCAAAGGCGCAGAGTGGTTTGCGAGCTTCGGTCGTGACAACAATAAAGGCACGAAAGTCTTCTCTATCTCGGGCCACGTAAATACCCCGTGTAACGTCGAAGAAGCGATGTCTATTCCGCTCAAACAATTACTTGAAACACATGCGGGCGGTGTCCGCGGCGGGTGGGATAATCTGAAATGCGTCATTCCGGGTGGGTCGTCTGTGCCGCTCCTCCCGAAAGAGATTTGCGACACGGTTTTGATGGATTTTGATGCGCTGCGGGAGCATCAGTCTGGGCTCGGGACAGCGGCTGTTATCGTGATGGATCAGTCTACGGATGTCGTGAAGGCGATTGCGCGCTTGTCCTATTTCTACAAACATGAGAGCTGCGGGCAATGTACGCCGTGCCGCGAAGGCACAGGCTGGATGTGGCGCGTGATGGAACGCATGGTCACGGGCAATGCCAAAACAAGCGAAATTGATATGCTGCTTGAGGTGTCGAAACAGGTCGAAGGCCATACAATCTGCGCGCTCGGCGACGCGGCGGCCTGGCCCATCCAAGGCCTCATCCGCCACTTCCGCCACGAGATTGAAGAGCGGATTGATAATTACCGCGCGGACAAGCCGACATTTGTTCAGGCGGCGGAGTAGCGGTTTGGCTGAAAACGCTGTAAATATGACCCACGCTTTACTGCGCGAAATTCGAGACATCGTAAATGATGTTAAGGGTGACACGCGCGTTATACGCGATGACGTCCAGAATTTGCAGCGTAGAATGACAAGCGTCGAACGAAGCTTAGCTGGCGTTCGAGGCGATATTGCCGAGACAAACCACCGCTTAGATGGTCACGGAAAGTGTCTTGAAAGAATTGAACAAAGATTAGATCTTAAGGTTGGCAGTTTTTCAGAAGCTAGTGACCCGTTCAAAGGGCCGGATGCGTGACCTGCTTTCTAAAATTAAATATCGACAGTTCAAAAGGGAGATAGATCATGGATGGTAAAATCTTAGATTATGATTTTGAGCGCCATATCGGTGTTATCTCAGGCGCAGATGGAACGCGCTATAGCTTCACAGGCGGTGAGTTTAAATCGAAGGTCGGACCGCCGCGTCCCGGCATGCACGTCGATTTCGATCCTATAGACGGGGACGTTGCAATCGGTGTTTATCCCGATGCATCCCATGCAGGGGCCGGTAAAAAAGATAAGATCGTGGCGGCGCTTTTGGCGTTCTTCTTGGGCGGACTCGGTATCCATAAATTCTATCTCGGAAAAACGACTGCCGGTGTGATTATGCTGCTTTGCGGGACAATCGGTTGGCTGCTGATCCTGCCGCCGCTTATCATCTACCTCATCGCCTTTATTGAAGCCATCATCTATTTGGTGAAAGATGAGCAGGTCTTCCAAGAAGAATATGTTCACGGCACTAAGAGTTGGTTCTAAGGGTCCTTACCTAGGGATTATAGAGAGTTCACGGATATCGAATGACTGACCTACGCAAATTAAACATTGACGGCACGGAATATGAAGTGCC
>CAZSKH010000124.1:2474-5226 GCA_964607395.1 uncultured Algimonas sp. | reverse complement strand
AAAAAAGCGCGCGAAGGCGTGATGGAATTTCTGCTGATTAATCATCCGCTCGATTGCCCGATTTGCGACCAAGGCGGTGAGTGCGATTTGCAAGACCAAGCCATGGGTTATGGCCGCGATACGTCTCGTTTTGAGGAAAATAAACGCGCTGTTGATGACAAACATATGGGACCGCTGGTCAATACGATCATGACGCGTTGTATCCAATGTACGCGCTGCGTCCGTTTTATTACCGAAGTTGCAGGTGTGCAAGAAATCGGCCTTGTCAATCGCGGCGAGAATGCAGAAATTACGACATATCTGGAAGAAAGCCTGACATCTGAAATGTCGGGTAACGTCATTGACCTGTGTCCCGTTGGGGCGCTGACCTCCAAGCCTTACGCCTTTAACGCACGGCCTTGGGAATTAGATAAAGTTGACAGTATTGACGTCATGGACGCCGTGGGTTCGAACATTCGCGTGGATAGCCGCCGGGATGCGGTTTTGCGTATCTTACCTATCACGAATGATGATGTGAATGAGGAATGGATTTCCGATAAAACCCGTTTCGTTTGGGACGGATTGGCGCGTCAGCGTTTGGACCGTCCGTTTATTCGGGAGAACGGTAAGTTGCGTGCGGCGGGATGGGACGAAGCCCTGGGCGTCGTGGCCGAAAAGCTAAAAGGTGACCCCACGCAGATCGCCGCGATTGCAGGGGATCTGTGTGATGCGGAATCTATGAAGGCGTTGAAAGACTTGATGGAGTCTCTTGGAGTCAAACATTTGGATTGCCGTCAGGATGGCTCTCTCATTGGGGGCGGAAACCGGGCCGAATATTTATTTAATTCGACGATTTCCGGTTTGGAAGAAGCGGATGCTATTCTGCTCGTGGGGACAAACCCGCGCCATGAAGCGCCGCTTATCAATACCCGTATTCGCAAGACATGGATTGAGGGTGGTCTTGAAGTCGGGATGATTGGTGAGGCTGCTGATCTAACCTACGCGTATGAGCATGTCGGAGCTTCCGCAGCGGATGTCGCTGCCTTTGCGGGTTCAAAATCCAAATTCGCCAAGCATTTCATGAAAGCCAAAAACCCAACCATCATCGTCGGCGCTGCGGCGCTGCGAGGAGAGGCTGGATTAGCTTTGCTTGAAGCGCTGGGGCAACTCGCGAGCGTGGCAAATGTCGTGCGTGACGATCATAATGGGTTCAATATCTTACACAATGCGGCGTCTCGCGTTGCAGGTCTCGATATGAGATTTTTACCCGGCGAAGGCGGGCTGGCGACAGACGCAATTTTGGATGCGGCGCAGCAGGGTGCGATTAAAACCGTTTACCTCATGGGTGCGGATGAGCTGGATACGTCCAAGCTCAAAGACGCTTTTGTGATTTACCAAGGTCATCACGGCGATAACGGCGCGCATGTTGCGGACGTTATTCTACCGGGCGCGGCCTATACAGAGAAATCGGGGCTCTACGTGAATATGGAAGGCCGCGTGCAAATGGCTGACCGCGCCACATCTCCCAAGGGCGACGCGAAAGAGGATTGGGCGATCATACGTGCGCTCTCTGCGAAAATTGACCGGATTTTGCCATATGATAGCCTAAACGCATTGCGCGAAAAGCTGATGGCGGATCACCCGACCTTTATGGCTCTGGATACGGCGCCGGAGCGCACTGTTTTCGATGCGAGCGCGTTGGGTGCGAAAGGGGAGCTCTCCGATGCACCTCTGAAAAATCCAATTGAAGATTTTTACATGACGAACCCGATTGCCCGCGCGTCAAATGTAATGGCAGAATGTTCAGCGGTCATTGAAGAGAAAAATGCGAATGTGAAAGAGGCTGCGGAATGACTCCCGTGATGCAAACGACGACTGAAGTTGCCCTCGCGGCAACGGATGAGCGGAACTGGCTGCTTTGGACCGCGTTCAAAACCGGACAAGCCTTGCTTTTTGTTTTGTCTCTGGCGCTGCTCGTGGCCGCGCTCGTCTTGGCTGACCGTAAAATTTGGGCAGCTGTGCAAATGCGCCGAGGTCCCAATGTTGTGGGGGCCTTTGGTCTGTTGCAAACTATGGCTGATGCGCTGAAATTCTTCTTCAAAGAAATTGTCATTCCGGCGGGTTCAGACAAGTTTCTCTTCATTCTCGCGCCTGTCATAGCGCTGGTTATGGCCTTCGCGGCTTGGGCTGTTATTCCGGTCGCACCGGGTTGGGTGATTTCCGATATTAATATCGGCGTCCTCTATGTTCTGGCGCTGAGTTCCCTCGGGGTTTACGGTATTATCATTGGCGGTTGGGCGTCAAACTCGAAATATCCATTTATGGGCGCGCTGCGCTCTGCGGCGCAAATGGTGTCTTATGAGGTCTCTATTGGCTTTATTATTCTGACCGTGATTTTCCTCAGCGGCTCTATGAACCTCACGACGATTGTGGATAGCCAAGGGCCAGGGATTTGGAATTGGAATATGTTCCGCCTCAACCCCGTCGGGGAATATGGGTTCTGGAACCTGCTGCTGTTCCCGATCATGTTTTATATGGGCGTCTTGTTCTTTATCTCGGCCCTTGCCGAAACCAACCGTCCGCCATTCGATCTTCCGGAAGCGGAGTCCGAGCTCGTCGCGGGCTATCAGGTTGAGTATTCCTCCACGCCTTTCCTGATGTTCTTCTTCGCGGAATATGTGAATATCATGCTTCTCTCCGCGATGATGACGATCCTATTCCTTGGCGGCTGGCATGCGCAGATTGATATTGGCGTTCAGTTCATCCCGCCATT
>CAZSKH010000124.1:1789-2464 GCA_964607395.1 uncultured Algimonas sp. | reverse complement strand
CCTCTGGTTCTTCGCGAAGACCGCTTTCTTGTTCTTCATGTTCGCGATGGTGAAAGCGATTGTTCCGCGTTACCGTTATGACCAGTTGATGCGTTTGGGATGGAAGGTTTTCCTCCCGACGGCATTGGCAGCCGTGGTTTTAGTGTCGACCTTTGTGGTCTTCCTCGGCGATAAAGCGGTTTAGGGGAGAGAGAGTATGTCCCGTATCAAACAAATCATTCGCGGCGCATTCCTTTTGGAATTCGTCTCCGCTTTCTGGCTGGCGATGAAATATTTCTTCCGCCCAAAGGTCACGATTAATTACCCGTTCGAAAAAGGCCCAATCAGCCCGCGTTTCCGCGGTGAGCATGCGCTGCGCCGTTATCCATCCGGCGAAGAGCGCTGCATTGCCTGTAAGCTCTGCGAAGCGATCTGTCCGGCGCAGGCCATTATGATCGAGTCAGAGCCACGCGAAGACGGCTCCCGCCGCACCACGCGCTATGACATCGATATGGTCAAATGTATTTATTGCGGTTTGTGTCAAGAGGCCTGTCCAGTTGACGCGATTGTTGAGGGCCCGAATTACGAATTCGCGACGGAAACCCGCGAAGAGCTTTACTATGACAAAGAAAAACTACTCTCTAATGGTGATCGTTGGGAAACCGAGATCGCAAAAAATCTAGCCTTGGACGCGCC
>CAZSKH010000124.1:0-1779 GCA_964607395.1 uncultured Algimonas sp. | reverse complement strand
CCCTACCGCTAGGGCCGCCCGAACTGCATTTAGGACACTCGAATCGTGCTCATTGCCATCGCATTTTATAGTCTGGCGTTCACCGCCATCGCTGCCGCCTTCATGGTCGTGGCCTCGCGCAACCCTGTGCATTCGGTGATGTTCCTGATTCTGACATTTTTCTCGGCTGCGGGATTGTTTATTCTTATGGGGGCTGAGTTCTTAGCCTTGCTCTTGGTCATGGTTTATGTCGGCGCGGTCGCTGTGCTATTCTTGTTTGTGGTGATGATGCTGGACGTTGATTTCGTGGAGCTGAAACAAGGGTTCTTGAGCTACGCGCCCATGGGCGGCATCGTCGCAGCTATCTTATTTGCTGAAATGACCTTGGTCGGCGCGGTATATTTCATGGGCGAGGCAAAAACTGTTGTGCCTACCGATCCTGAAACGTCTAATCTCGAAGCCTTCGGCGAAGTGCTCTACACGGAATATGCGGGCGCATTTGAAGCTGCCGGCCTCATTCTTCTCGTTGCGCTCATCGGCGCGGTCGTTTTGACCCTGCGGACCCGCACGGGCGTTCGAACGCAAAACGCGATGGACCAGATTGCGCGAACCCGTGAAGAGGGCGTTGAATTGGTTGATATTCAGCCCGGTCAAGGTTTGGGGTAGGAGACGGCTATGCTCATCGGATTACACCATTACCTTATCGTTGCGGCGATCTTATTCACCATTGGCGTGTTTGGGATTTTCGTAAACCGGAAGAACGTCATCATCATTTTGATGTGTGTCGAGCTCATCCTGCTCGCTGTGAATATCAATTTCGTGGCCTTTTCGACGCATATGACACCTGTCGCAGGCGCTGATCCGATTGCGGGTCAAATATTCGCGTTGTTCATTTTGACCGTTGCAGCTGCTGAAGCCGCCGTAGGTCTGGCTATTCTTGTCGTTTACTTCCGCAATCGCGGCAACATCGCGGTCGAAAATATCGACCTGATGAAGGGCTAGGGGCTCGTTGTGATCTATACAATCGTCTTTGCGCCGCTCATTGGCGCCATGATTGCAGGCCTCGCCGGAACGCGTTTCGGCGCGGAAGTCTTGAATAAGACTCTCGCCAAAGTCGTCACGACGGGCCTGTTATTCCTGTCCGCTATTCTGTCATGGATGGTCTTTATCAATGTCGGATTTGGCGATGCGGCCGATCAAACCTACCCGTTGTTCCGTTGGATGGATGTCGGAGACATGGACGCGAGCTGGGCCTTTAAGGTCGACACTTTGACGGCGGTTATGCTGGTGGTCGTGAACTCCGTCTCCGCGCTCGTGCATCTCTATAGCTGGGGTTATATGGAGGAGGACCCGTATCAGCCACGCTTCTTCGCCTATCTTTCGCTCTTCACTTTCGCGATGTTGATGTTGGTGACCTCTGATAACTTCATCCAACTGTTCTTTGGTTGGGAGGGTGTGGGTCTCGCGAGTTATTTGTTGATTGGCTATTATTATAAAAAGCCATCGGCCAATGCGGCGGCCATCAAAGCCTTTGTGACGAACCGTGTCGGCGATGTTGGTTTGGCACTCGGTATTATGACGATATTCCTGATAACAGGATCGGTGAAATTCGATACGGTCTTTGAAGTCATTGGCGGCTTTACCGACATGACGCTCCCATTCTTGGGTATGGAATTTAATGCTGTGGAATTGATTGCCTTCTTGCTGTTCATTGGCGCGATGGGCAAATCCGCGCAATTTGTCCTGCATGTTTGGCTACCCGACGCGATGGAAGGCCCGACCCCAGTGTCCGCGCTTATC
>CAZSKH010000123.1:0-7251 GCA_964607395.1 uncultured Algimonas sp. | reverse complement strand
TGGAAATCGTCGATTACGCTATTGATCAGAACGATGTGATGCAGGCCGCAGATATTGTGGACGAGCTCTCCACGCCAGAGCTCCGCGATACGGCGCGAGCGCGTATCGGAGTCGGTCTTGCGAGACGGGGCGACACCAAAGCGGCTTTCGCTGTTCTCGAGGAGCTTGAGATCGATGAATTATCCGCACCCATCCGTTTGGAAATCATCACGGCGTTGATGGCGACCAAACAGGAGCGCAAGAACTTCGGGGCCCAAAGATAAGGCGCGCGAGATAAAGCTATACTCGACGCGTATTAAAGGTTCAATTCTGCCTCGTTTTACGGCATAGATCTCTCGCAAATTACGAGAGATTTATTCATGTCCGAAACATCATTCGACGTCATCGTTATCGGCTCCGGCCCCGGTGGGTATGTGACCGCCATTCGGGCGGCGCAACTCGGTATGAAAACCGCGATTGTGGAAAAGGCCGATCTGGGCGGAGTCTGTTTGAATTGGGGCTGTATCCCCACCAAAGCTCTCCTGCGCTCTGCTGAAGTCTATCACAATATGCAGCACGCCGAGAATTATGGCCTGAGCGCAAAGCCAAGTTTCGATTTGGCCAAAATTGTCAAACGCTCTCGCGATATTGCGGGGCAGCTTTCTGGCGGTATCAAGCATTTGATGAAGAAAAACAAAGTCACGGTTATTCCCGGCTTTGCAACGCTCAGCGCCGGGAAACCTGCGCCGAAAGTCACGGTTGAGGGAAAATCCTATACGGCCAAACATGTCATTCTGGCGAGCGGCGCGCGTGCGCGTACAATCCCGCAAGCGGGGTTGGAACCGGATGGAAAATTCATCTGGACCGCCCGCGAAGCTATGACCCCGGACACGGTTCCGGGCAAGTTACTTGTGATTGGCTCCGGTGCAATCGGCATGGAATTCGCCAGCTTCTTTAGCGCCTTTGGGTCCGACACGACCGTGGTGGAAATGGTAGACCGTATTCTGCCCGCAGAAGATGAAGAGATTTCAAAAATGGCCCGCAAGTCGTTTGAAAAGCGCGGACTGACTATCAAAACGAAGACGCAAGTTAAATCGGTCAAACCTGGCGCAAAAGGCGTGACAGCCATTCTGACGACAGACGGCAAGGACGAAACACTTGCATTTGATCGCGTCATTCTCGCCATTGGCATCGTCGGGAATACGGAAGATATGGGCCTAGAGAAGCTGGGCGTGAAAATCGACCGCAGCCATATCGAAGTTGACGAATATAGCTTCACGGGTGTGCCAGGTCTGTATGCGATTGGGGATGTGACAACACCGCCATGGCTCGCGCACAAAGCCTCACATGAGGGTATCATCTGTATCGAAAAGATTGCGGGCATGAACCCGCATCCCCTCGATGCAAACGCCATTCCGGGCTGCACCTATTGCCATCCGCAAATCGCCAGTGTTGGTCATACCGAAGCTCAGGCCAAGGCGGCGGGCTATGCGGTAAAAGTCGGACGTTTCCCATATATTGGCAACGGGAAAGCCATTGCCCTGGGTGAACCTGAGGGTCTTATCAAAACCGTATTTGATGCGAAAACGGGTGAATTACTCGGCGCGCATATGATCGGGGCGGAGGTGACCGAGCTTATCCAAGGTTACACGATTGCGCAGAAATTGGAGACCACAGAGCATGAGCTGATGGAAACGGTATTCCCGCATCCAACCTTATCAGAAATGATGCACGAAGCGGTGCTGGACGCTTATGACCGGACCATCCATTTTTAGTTTTCGGCCACGTCTAAACTTAGTCTAGCAATAATTCCCGGCGGGTTGCGCGGGGTTTTAGACCGAGGTTGCGCATCCAATTTGCAAAGCGTGTTTTGCTGCGTAATGCGGGCTTCTCGATGATATACCAACTCAGGGCTGACAGCATAACGGTTGGCACAAATCCAATGGCGAACAGCTCGACGACGTTGAGGGTAGGGAACCAGTAGAACACCAACTGCAACACACACCAATGATAGATATATATGCCGTAAGACAGGTCAGGAATGCGCTGCATCCAGTTGAACTTTGGCATTTTCATGTAGGCGACGCGGAACACGAGCCACGCCAAGAGGGTGTTTACAAGAACTTCCACAACGACCGTGTCACGCAGCAAATAACTCGCGGCAGCCAGCACCCCAAGCGTCAGCCAACTGAAAGAAAGACGGTCCCGATAGGCATAAATTGACGCGCCGAGGCCGTAAGCAATCCCGAAACGGAACAGGTTTTCAATCGTGGCAGGAAGATGTTCAAAAATTCCGAACTGAAGCCCCAATATCCAACCCATCGATGGCAGAACAAATTGCAACAATACCATCCATTTCTTCCGTAGGAGCCCTAGCGAGAAGACACCTAAAGTTCCGATATAAGCCAGAACTTCGAACCTGAGTGTCCACAATGGAGCTGACCCAAATTGCTCACCATTGGTTTCGAAAATACGCGGCATATTCATATTGGTCTCAAAGAAGGTCAGAACTTTCAGGGGTTGAAGAAACCAATCCGGATCACTGAAAAACTCGCCCAACGGAGACTTTGTCGCCAAAGGCCCAATAACAATCATAACGAAGATTACGTGGACGATCAGCGCAGGGAAAATGCGTAAGGCACGTGCTGAGATGAAACTCGGTGTATCACCTCGGTAAACCATTGATTTGGTGACCAAGAAGCCTGAGGCGATGAAAAACAGGTTAACTGCCAGATAGCTAAAAGTGTAATGATATAGAACTTGTGGTTCCATGCTCGCATCGCGCAGCGCGATCACAAAGGCATGCCCCAGCACAACCAAGGATGCGAAGAGCAACCGAAGCGGTGTGAAGAAGTTATCATGCCCCTCACGTATCGCAAAACCGCTGTTTGAGCGCTCATTTTCATTTATGAATGTGCTGACCATGTGTCCCCACTGACGCCCGGAAACGGGTGAAATCCCGACCGTACTGGCATAATTGGGTTAATTCGCTGCAAATTCTGTGCCGTTTATAGAGTCAGCGGGACGATTTACCTGAGTTAACTTGCTGCTTTTAGTTTGAGGCGTGGAGTCAGCGTTTTCGTTAAGGTCAATACGCTGTTTCATGTTGAATATTTGCCACAAACAGACCATCTAGCCGACATGGCAACTTTGATTGATATAAATTCGGAACGTGCGCGTCATCCCGAGAAAGCCCACAAACCGGATACAGAGGTTTTGCGCAAACCAAAATGGATTCGCGTGAAAGCGCCGACCTCGAAAGGCTATGCCGAGACACGCAAAATCGTCAAAGACAAAGGCCTGGTGACGGTCTGTGAAGAGGCTGCCTGTCCAAATATTGGCGAGTGTTGGGAAAAGTCCCATGCGACATTCATGGTGCTAGGCGAGATCTGCACGCGGGCTTGCGCCTTTTGTAACGTCGCAACTGGCCTGCCGCAGGATGTGGATGCGTATGAACCGACTAAAATTGCCCAAGCGGTTGTTGAAATGAAGTTGAAACACGTCGTTATTACCTCGGTGGATCGGGATGATTTGGACGATGGCGGCGCGCAGCATTTTGTGGATGTTATCGAGGCAATCCGGGCAAAATCACCGGAGACGACAATTGAAATATTGACGCCGGACTTCCTGCGGAAGGGCGATGCGCCGAACATCGTGATCGATGCCAGACCGGATGTGTTTAACCACAACCTTGAAACTGTGCCGCGTCTTTATTTGAAAATTCGTCCGGGCGCGCGCTACTTTCATTCTCTGCGCTTGCTGGAGAAGGTAAAAGATCGCGATCCTTCGCAGTTCACCAAATCTGGCCTCATGGTCGGACTTGGCGAGACGAAAGAAGAGATCATGCAGGTCATGGATGATATGCGGTCTGCCGGTGTGGATTTTCTGACGATTGGTCAATATCTCCAACCGACACGCAAACACGCAAAACTCGAACGTTTTGTGACGCCTGAAGAGTTTAAATCCTATGAGGTCATCGCCCGGGCAAAGGGCTTTCTTATGGTCTCGGCGAGCCCGCTCACGCGGTCCTCATATCATGCGGATAGCGATTTTGCGCAATTAAGAGCTGCGCGAGATGCGCAATTAGCGAGATAGATTATGCCACGTGCTCATTTTATGCGGCGTATCCGCAACCGTCCCCAGGACTTGTTTGACCTTGTTGCAGATGTCGAAAACTATCCGGCATTTATCAATTTGATATCAGCGCTACGGGTCACGAAAAAACTGTCGGAGACGGAATTCGAAGCCGAAGCTATTGTCGCCTATAAAATGATAAGTGAGACCTTTCGCTCTCACATTATTGCGGATCGCGAGGATTTGAGAATATCAGTTAAGAAGGCTGAAAAAGGCGGGGCGGTGAAGTCGCTCCTCAATAGCTGGAAATTTTATCCTTTGGACGATGGGTCGACCTTGGTCGACGTCGTCGTCGATGTGCGGCTAAAGGCAATGCCGCTAGAGTTCTTATTGCGAGACAAGTTTGCGAAAGCCTCTATCCACATTGTTAGCGTTTTTGAAAAACGGGCCAGCCAAGATTTCTCCGTCGTTGGTGACGCGGAATATGACTGCGCTCGGGAAATTGAAGCCCTAGGATTAGACGCCGGAAAACTGATTTAGGTCAAGGTTTTTAGCAGGGTCTGCATGGCCGCCAGACACGTATGATCGCGCACCTTATTCCGGCTCAGCTCCGGGAAATTATGCAGTGTTGCACTAACCCCATCCGGGGTAGCCAAGCCAATCCAAACCGTCCCAACCGGCTTTTCCACGCTTCCGCCGCCAGGTCCTGCGACGCCCGTTACGGACACAGCGATGTCGACGCCCAAACGATCTCGACAACCTAAGGCCATTTGTGCAGCGACAATTTCGCTAACGGCTCCATGGGTTTCTAGCATCTCAGGGGTCACCGTGAGCTGACTCATTTTTATGTCATTATGATAAGCGATGATACCGCCGTGGAAGACGGATGAGCTGCCTGCTGTCGCTGTAATCGCAGCGCCAATTAATCCGCCGGTGCAGCTCTCCGCGGTCGCCATTGTCATACCCTTGGCCTGAGCCGCCACGACTAGCTTTGCAGACAGGCCGAATATTTCTGCGAGAAGATTTTGGCTCATCCGTCGAACCTGACGGTGGCCGTGGCTTGCGCAGCAAGGCCTTCGCCGCGCCCCGTGAAGCCGAGTTTTTCGGTCGTGGTGGCTTTCACACTAACGCGGGAGAGCGGGAGATCGCATAGCTCGGCAATACGCGTGCGCATAGTGTCGCGATGGGGTTTGATTTTGGGCTTCTCGCATATCAATGTAACGTCGACATGTTGCAATGCTCCATTCCGGTCGGCCAATTGTTCCATCGCAAATAGCAGAAATTTGTCAGATGACGCGCCTTTCCATTGGGGGTCGGATGGCGGGAAATGATCGCCAATATCGCCGAAACACATCGCGCCTAAAATGGCATCGGTCAGCGCGTGTAATCCCGCATCTGCATCGGAATGACCCAGCAGGCTATAGCCGCACTCAATCGGCACGCCGCAGAGCCAAAGTGGGTCAGTCGTCTTGTGATCGAATTGGTGAACGTCAAAGCCTGACCCAGTCGCGACATAGCTTTGATCTATCATTTTCTCATCCATTATGAGGGCCGCCTTGGCGAAATCTTCGGGGTAGGTCACTTTGAAATTATCAGATTCTCCTGTTGTGAACACTAATTTCAACCCGGCAGCGTGAGCGACAGCTATATCGTCGGCGTAACTTTTGTCTTGCGCATGATCCGCGAAGGCTTTGTAGATCGCGTTATAGTGAAAGGCCTGCGGGGTTTGCACCCGGCGTAATTGGTCGCGGTCCACGGCCTGACCGTCCAAAGTCTTCACGGCATCTGCAATTGGAAGGGCAGGGGCTGCGCCTTCTGCCGAATCTAAGGCTTGGTTCAGGTCTGACATTAGCCTCGCGGTGACAAAGGGGCGCGCGGCATCATGTATAAATACGCGGTCGATACCTAGGTTTTTGAGCGCCTCTAGCCCGGATTGCACAGATTCAGTGCGGGATGCACCGCCAACGGTTGTGACACCCGATAGGTTCATAGTCTCGAGCACGTCGTCCACCCAAACGTCATCCTTGCTAACGACAACGCGAATTTCGGCAAATTCCTGCGCATTTAATAGATTTGAGAGCGTATGCGCGAGTAAAGTTCTGTCGCCAATTTTCTTATATTGCTTAGGGACGGGGCTTCCGGCCCGTTTGCCTTTCCCGGCGGCGACTAAAATTAGTGCAGTGCGTGTCATAGCCCGTCCGGCGATTGATGAAATATTGTGCGCCGCTCTCGGAGCGACTAAAGACGTGTCATGGCAAACCCTGTTCATATCGGCAAGCATGCTTTGCGCTCCAATGTTTTGGTCGCGCCAATGTCCGGCATCACGGATCTACCATTTCGGAAGGTCTTGCAACGCTTTGATCCGGGACTGGTTGTATCAGAAATGGTCGCGAGCGAAAGACTGGCCGCTGGAGACGCCGCTAATTTAGCCAAAGCGTCGGGGGACGGGTTAGTTAAACCGCTCTCCGTCCAACTTATTGGACGTGACCCGCATTGGATGGCGGTGGGCGCGAAATCCTGTGCCGAATCGGGCGCGGACATCATCGACATCAACATGGGCTGTCCTGCTCGGAAAGTGACAGGTGCGCAGGCGGGATCGGCCTTGATGCGAGAGCCCAAACTGGCGCTAGAGATTATCAAATCTGTTGTCGATGCCGTGGATGTTCCCGTTACGCTCAAGATGCGGTTGGGGTGGGACGATGACACTTTAAATGCGGCAGAGATTGCGGCCGCAGCCGAGGCTGTTGGTGTCGTTATGTTTGTGGTTCACGGGCGAACGCGGTGTCAATTTTATAAAGGCGAAGCCGACTGGGCCGCAGTTCGGGGGGTTGTCGATGCCGTGAGCTCTCCTGTTTTCGTCAATGGCGACATCTACGATGGTGCGGATGCACTAGAAGCGATTGATCAGTCCGGCGCAGATGGGGTGATGGTTGGGCGGTCCTTGGTTGGGCGGCCTTGGGACATTGCCGAAATTCGGGCGTCTGTTGACGGCGGCTCGCCCCAACGCATCGGACCTGCCGAAAAAGCCGAAATCGCGGTGACGCATTACAGGGATATTCTGGCGTTTTACCCAGAAGCCAAAGGTTTGCGCTTTGCTAGAAAGCACTTGGCAGGATATTGCGACCAAGCGGGTTTGGAATCGACCGACCCGCTTCGTATTCGCATGTGTCAGGGTCTAGACGCAGATGATGTTGCGGC
>CAZSKH010000122.1:0-7398 GCA_964607395.1 uncultured Algimonas sp. | reverse complement strand
AAAAAGGCCGAAGCCGCAGGGGTGAAGGTGCTCACTGAGGATGAGTGGTTGGCTCTGATTGCCTAATAACTCCGTTTCAGATTACGCGTAACCTTGGCCCACTCAGATCGATTAGAGCGCTTTATATGTGCCTTATAGGCACGTTCATCCTCAAAGGCCTCATTCACGATATATCGTCCCGCAATTTTCGGATGGGGTTTAACCTCGAAAAAATGACATCCAGGCTCGGCCCGTGTTAGGCGCGTATGTTCGGGCAGGGCGCGTTTGAAGGCTTCGCGGTCGGCCTCGGGCACATCGGCAAATCCGGACACCACATACATTAGGACGACGCGCCTAAAACCGCGATTACCTTGTTTGGGTCAAGCCGGAAATCTGAGAATATGATTTCGTTATTGGGGTCAAGGACGATGAAATAAGGGGTTCCGCGGGTCTGGTAATCCGTCATAAATGTCGGGTAGGCGTCTCCAATTTTTGGATCGTGACCAAAGGGGACCGGGATTTTAAACTCTGATTGCAAAGCGGCCACCCTATCTTGGGAGTTTCTGGGGTCATCATCAAAGGCCGTGTGAATAACGGCTAATCCAACATTTTTATCCTTCAGGCCTTCATAGATGGCTTTCATCGCGGGGAATCCAAAACTGTGGCAAGACGGGCAAGTGGATTTGAACGCGAAGATGACTTTAAATCCGGTTCCGAGGTCAGCCAAGGTGAGAGGCGTCCGCTCTTTTCCATCGGCATCAATCCAATAAGGGACACGAAGTTCGGGGGCTTGGGGCACGTGGCTTTCCTCTCGTTAAAAGGGCGCGCAGGCTCCCTCAAGCCACACTCTAACATCTCCGTCTACCAATGGCCCGATACGTTTCAACACGCTTGCGTGATAGGCGTTCATATAATCGCGTTCGGCTCGGGACAGCATATCGGTATCAATCAGGTCTCGGTGGATGGGCGCCCATGTGAGATTCGTAAAACCGAGCATGTCGCGCTCGCCGCCTTTGATGGATGTTGCCTCGGTCACATATTGCAAGTTCTCAATCCGAATCCCGTATTCACCGGCTTTGTAATATCCGGGTTCATTGCTCACGATCATGCCGGGCTCCAGCGCGATTTTATTCGGAGATTTTGAAATCCGCTGCGGGCCTTCATGTACGCCGAGGAAGACCCCGACGCCGTGACCCGTGCCGTGATCATAATCCAGTCCAGCCTGCCACAGGGGATAGCGGGCGAGGGCGTCGAGGTTGCTACCCGTTGTTCCGGCGGGGAAGCGCACCGTCGCCAGCGCGATATGGCCTTGTAGGACGAGGGTGAAACGCTCGCGCATCTCTTGTGTAGGCTCGCCGATGGGAACCGTGCGGGTGACATCTGTTGTTCCGTCTGGATATTGCCCGCCGCTATCAATCAGAAAGAGCGACCCGCGTTCCAATTTTTGAACCGTTCCAGTATTCACGCGGTAATGGACAACAGCGCCGTTTGAGCCTGCCCCGGATATAGACTCGAAGGAAAGATCGCGCAGAGAGCTGTCGACGCGGCGGCAGCGTTCGAGCTGTGTCGCGGCTTCAATCTCATCAACCTCACCGGATTGCGCCTCCGTGTCGAGCCAATGGAGGAACCGCACAAGCGCCGCGCCGTCGCGGATATGGGCGGCTTCCGTGCCTTTGATCTCCACCGCATTCTTCTTGGCTTTCGGCAGGGCGATTGGGTCAGACGCGGATTTCACCTGTGCGCCAGCGGCTTTCAGCGCGTCGACATGCCAAGCTGAGGCGGTATTGGGGTCCGCAATGATAGTCTTTTTGGAAAGGGTTGTGAGGGCATCTCTCAGCGCAGCTTCGGTTTGCACGCTGACCTCGTTGCCGAAATGCGCCCGGACCTCATCTGAGAGTTTCTCAGGCGCGATGAAAAGTTGCACATGGCCCGCTGTGTCAATGAGCGCGGTAGATAGTGGAAGCGGCGTGCATTGGACATCACTGCCGCGAATATTAAGCAGCCATGCGATGGAAGCGGGCGCGGTTATGAGCGCAGCGTCAGCTCCGCTTTCCGATATAGACTGCCCGATCTCAGATCGTTTTTCCGCGTGAGACTTCCCGGCTAAGGATTCAGCTTGGATCGTCACGGGCGTCAGCGGCGCAGCGGGACGGTTGTCCCAAGCGGCATCTATGGGGTTTTGGTCCAGACTTTTGGTCGTGCCGCCAGCCAGCGCAACCGCGTCCCTTATACGGGCGAGGGCAGCGGGGCTGTGCAGGCGTGGATCAAACCCGACCACTTGTCCTGCGCTCACATTTTCGCGGAGCCAACTCGCCATGCCGCCGCCTTCCATCTTGGTGAAGGCAAAAAGCGTGTCATCGACCTGTTGGCGGACCTGCAAAGTGTAGCGCCCGTCAACAAACATGACGGCGGTTTTCCGGCCAATAATCGCAGCCCCTGCGGACCCTGTGAACCCGCTGACCCACATCAAGCGTTCATTGCAATCCGGCAAATATTCGTTCTGATATTCATCCTCATGCGGGACGAGGAAGAGATCGAGTCCGGCGTCGGCCATTTTGGCGCGGAGTTTGGGGAGATGGTTTCGGCCAAATTCAGGACCACCTGTTACGTCATAAGTTTGGAACATATCAGGCATGTGGATCATTGCGGTCCAATTCTCGCTCTGAGCCTATCCGGCAAAGCGCTGCATTCAGGGTTCATAATCTGTCGCCGATGTGTTGGCGGCGCGCGGGCGGAAAGTAAAGAGGGCCCCCCTTTTATTGCGAAGGCGCGCTTGGCTGCACGCCCACCTAAACAGAGTATTAACAGACGCCCGTCAGCTGCTTGCAAATATGCATAGCTTCCTTCCCGCCGCGTCGGTTCTCAAATTTCAGGGAAGGACTAGATAGGGCGCATCAAACGAGTGAGAGCATTCAGCTCCACGCAACACGATACGAGAATTGACATGACGACCATTTTTAACGGCACCGAATTTGTTACGGCTCCTGCGAACGTACGCCGTACCGTAACCGCGACGCCTGTTCGTACAGGCTTGGCTGCACGCCGCGATGCACGCCGCAATCGCCGGAACACACGCGCTATCTAAAAGATAGCCTTATATCGCTAATAGAAGGGTCGTCTTGTGTGTTTCGTGAAAAACAAATTACACGAGACGGCTTTTTTATGTGCTATGTTATGCGGGCTTTTGAGCGAGCAGGGAGGTCCAGCCTTCAAGACTGGGTTGAGGCGTGACTTGCAGGCCTGCCTCCCGGAAACAGACGGCTACAGTTTCGGCTTTTTCATCCAAAATACCTGACAGAATAACGTGTCCGCTGGGGGCGGTAGCGGTCACAATATCATCAGCGAGGGTCATGAGCGGCCCGGCGAGGATATTGGCGAAGATCAAATCAAACTGACGGCTTTTCAAAACCGGATCGTCAAACCCATCGGCGACGGCTGTTGTAATACGTCCCGGCACATCATTTTCTATCATGTTTTGGTCGGTTACCATGATGGCATCCGGGTCAATATCTGTCGCGAGAATATCAGCCTGAGGCAGAGTCTTGGCCGCCGCGATTGCGAGAATGCCCGCGCCGCATCCTAGATCCAAAACGCTGTCCATCTCTACATCTGTATCTAACAGCCCGCTGAAAATTCTCAAACATCCCGCGGTGGTGCCGTGATGTCCTGTCCCGAAAGCCATGCCCGCATCGACAAGCAAAGGAACTTTGCCGGACGACAAACGACCCGCATCATGAGACCCATAGATAAAGAACCGCCCTGCATTCACCGGAGGTAAGCCAGCTTGGGTCTCGCTGACCCAATCTTTGGCGGGGAGCTGTTCGATAGACGCTGACGCCAGTTGAGCGGGATCAAGAGCAGCATAGGATTGTTTTGCGCCGTCCTCAGTTTCGTAAAGTCCCTGAACAAGCATATTGCCGTTTGCCGCATCGAAAAGTGTGACGCTGAGAGCCGTCATCACCCCTTCCATGCCGAGGGCATCGGCCAGATCAAAAGCCACGTCAGCGCCTGCGATAATATTCAGGGCCCAGATATTACTCGCCAAAGGGCCGGAACCTTCTGTCATTTTCCGCTCCGTGCTGCGGCCTCCCCTTTGGGCGGGGGTAATGGTGCATCGGCGCGTATTTTCCGAAGCAGGTCTTTGCCTCTCAAAGCGCGGCTGCTTAAACCCCGACATCCATCGACATCTAATTGTCCGCCTTTGGCCCCGCAGAGCATATAGGCAATCAGTTCGGGCTGTTTCACATGGCCATTATGCGCGAAAAGCGGATCCACGAAACCGGCGACTAAGGGGAAGACGGGCGGTGAAAACTCGACGCGCATATCCACAACATTAAACCCCAAAATATCGATCAAACGATCCCGTTCTGTCTGACTCATCATGTCAAAGCCAGTATCGTCTCCACGCTTAGACTTGGAGAGCAAATTCCTGTAAAATGGAACGAGTTCATATGTCAGGAAGTCATTGATTTCCGACATCGCAATGATCGTTGGGCGCTCTTCATTTGTATAAGGTTCCGGTGTTGTGCGGTCTGTTTCGGAAATATCAGACAGGCTCAGCAATGGCACTTGGTTGGCTAACATGAAAAACTGCGTGCCCTTGATCATGTCGTCATACACATTGCCGCGGCCATCTGTCATCGCGTCACGCATGATATCAAAAGCAATTTTGGAACCGAGACTTTCCGTCACAAAAGCAAAGGGGTCGGTTTTAATTTCGCTCAAGGCGGCGACTTGGCAGATATCAAGATGATTGACTTTGGCGCCTTGCTTGTCGAACCCATAGCCAGACGCATCAAGCGCTGCGCTGCACATCGCGCCGCGCACGGCATCGCGAATTTGTTCACCCGCCGGGCCAAGATAAAGCACGGCATCAGAGAAGCCGTAATTCACCAGCTTGTCTTTTAATCGACCATTATATTTCCGGCGTAAATTCGCAATTTTGCCCTCTTTTTTTCGTCCCAAAGCATCTTGCCCAACATGCGGGGCTTGCAGGCTATCCCAGAAAATATCGTCCCAGAACACACGGTAAATGACATATTCAATATTGCCGTCGACCTTTAATGTTTGGCGATCCATGCATGCCAAATCCGTGAGTTTTAACGTCGAACCAGGAAGGGTGGTTTTATATGTCCGCGTTTTCGTGTCTGTGATTTGGATTGAGTTATAAAGCCGGACATCTTCATTCTCATCGTCTCGGCCGCATTGGCTGGCAACGGATTTTTCCTCGACTGTGCTGTTATAGGCATCGGCGACACCCGTAATAAAGGCATTGGCGAGCGGGGAGTTTTCCGGATCTTCAACATACCCAATTCCGTGAAGATACATGATATTGACTCGAATTTTTTGCACGTCGTCAGGCGAACGTTCTGCAATACGCTCCATTCCTTTGAAGGACCCATTATTATCACGGTCAGAGGATAAGGCGTTGATATCCAGAACTTGGAAAGGTCTGGAGGCGCAACCGGACAGGATGAGCGCGAGGAAAATAAGACTTAAAAAACGAAACATACTTCGGTTCCTACGCGGGGTCCACAAAGCCGTCCAAGACTTTCTTCTCTCCGGCCTTGTCAAAGCTAACCGTCAATTTTGTGCCGTCTGTCCCCTGCACATCGCCATAGCCAAATTTCTGATGGAAGATGCGGTCACCAATATTGTAATTGGAGGTCTTGCCTTTGGCCGGACGGCGCACGGCGTGGCCTTCAATGTCCTTTGGCGCGCGTCCATAGCTCTTGTCTTTGTTCTGCTGGAACCGTTGCCAGCCGGGGGAAACCCGGCTCGATTGTGCTGAGCTAAAACTGCGAGAGAAATTATCCGCCACGCGTTCCGCAACTGCGCCGCCGTCATGCAGGCCGGACTCGGAGGCCGCTTCGACATGACCGAGCGGAAGCTCGTCAATGAAACGCGAGGGCAGGGAGGATTGCCAGCTGCCATAGACTTGGCGATTGGCGGCGAAGTAGATTTTCGCCTGTTCGCGCGCGCGGGTGATGCCGACATAAGCGAGGCGGCGTTCTTCTTCCAAACCTGCCATCCCGCTCTCATCCATGGATTTTTGCGACGGAAACATGCCGTCTTCCCATCCTGGCAGAAAGACCAGTGGGAACTCCAACCCTTTGGCGGAGTGCAGGGTCATGAGCGAGACTTGATCCTCAATCGCGCCATTGGTTTTATCAACATCCATGACAAGGCTGATATGTTCCAAATAAGCGGGCAGGGTGTCGAACTCATTCATGGCTTGGATAAGCTCTTTTAGGTTTTCCAAACGTCCTGCGGATTTCGCGTCTTTATTATCTTTCCACATTTGCGTGTAGCCGCTCTCATCCAGAATTTGCTCGGCGAGGTCGGTGTGTTTCATGGCCCCGAGCTGGGCGCGCCAACGGTCCAGATCGAGGCAGAAAGCCCGCAGGGATGTGCGCGCTTTGCCGCGAATTTCATCCGTCTTCACGAGCTCGCGCGTTGCGGTTTCCAGCGAGACTTGCATAGAGCGAGCAGCGCGTTGGAGTTTCTGTATGGAGGTCGCGCCAATGCCGCGCTTGGGCGTATTGACCACACGTTCAAAGGCGAGATCATCCGCGTCGTTGACCATAAGCCGAAGATAAGCATGTGCATCGCGGATTTCTTGGCGTTCGAAGAAGCGCGGTCCGCCAATGACTTTATAGGGCAAGCCGATTTGTATGAAGCGTTCCTCAAAACTCCGCATTTGGCGAGAGGCGCGCACGAGGATGGCGACGTCGGAATATTTGCGGCCCTTGGACCGCCAGTTTTCAATATCTGTGCTGATGATGCGGGCTTCGGCAGGCGCGTCCCAAACGCCTGTCACAGCGACTTTGTGCCCGCCTTCATCTTCGGTCCAGAGCGTCTTGCCGAGACGGTCTTGGTTCGAGGCAATCAGGCCGGACGCTGCCGCGAGAATATGTTCCGTTGACCGGTAATTACGCTCCAAACGAATGACTTTCGCGCCTTTAAAGTCAGTTTCGAAGCGCAAGATATTGTCAACTTCCGCCCCGCGCCAGCCATAGATTGACTGGTCATCATCCCCCACAACGCAGACATTATTTGACCCCTGCGCGAGCAGGCGCAACCAGAGATATTGGCAGACATTCGTGTCCTGATACTCATCGACGAGAATATATCGAAACTTGCCGTGATAGCGTTTGAGCACATCCGGGTTGTTTTGGAAAATCGTGAGGTTGTGCAGCAGTAAATCGCCAAAATCTGCCGCGTTCAAAACCTTTAAACGGTCCTGATAGGTCTTATAGACGATGATCGCTTTGCCTTCCGCGAATTGATATTTTTCACCGGGTGGAACTTTGCCCGGGGTAAGGCCTTTGTTTTTCCACCCATCAATCAACGTCGCCATATAGCGCGCGGTCCATTTCTTATCATCAATCCCCTCGGCCTTGATAATCTGTTTGAGCA
>CAZSKH010000121.1:0-7430 GCA_964607395.1 uncultured Algimonas sp. | reverse complement strand
GGCGAGCCTTACCGCTTGGACCATATCGGGCCAGAGCCTTTAGGGAACGCCTTTAACGGACCCGTCTTGCGCGCAGCGTTGAAAGGCAAAAAATCCAAGATCAAAGCGGCCCTTCTGGATCAACGCGTCGTGGCGGGTCTGGGTAATATATATGTCTGCGAAGCGCTTTACCGCACCGGCATCTCTCCGCGCCGCGCGGCGGGACGTTTGAAAGTCGCGGAGACAGATGCGCTGGCGGGGCATATTAAAGACGTTCTCGCCGCCGCGATTGAAGCGGGCGGGAGCAGTTTGCGGGATTTCTCCAATACGGACGGTAAGCTCGGTTACTTCCAACATAGTTTCGATGTCTATGGGCGCGAGGGGGAGGAATGCCGGACCTGCGCCGCACCGATTAAGCGGATTGTGCAAAGCGGGCGGAGTTCGTTTTTCTGCGGGGTGTGTCAGAGTTAACGCAGAACTTGTGTTATTTTTGGTCAGTCAAGTTCAGGATGATGCCAGACATCCAAAATGGTTTTCTTTGTGACGTTTAAGCCTAATAAAATTTTGCCTACGTCATCTAAACCTAACACTTTCGTCTCCAACATCTGTTTGAAAACGTAGCCTAAGTCTGAAACTGTTGAATGAGAATAAACTGGTGGTAGCTCGTCCGTGCGTTTATGATAATCTGCGCTCCACCGCATATAAATCATGCAGAGTGAGAGTATCACCGACCGGAACCCGAATTCTCGACTTGTGGTATCCAGAAACTGAAGCTCTCCAAGCAGTCCAGTCGCCTCTTCTTCTGGCTCGATAATTGAAGCCCAGTAACGAAAGTCCATTGGCATCGAGCCAAAGCTAGCCCAACACTCATCCAAGAGCCGTTGGGTCAAATCATGACCAACAACTGAATTTACTTTGCTGATCTCTTTCGCAATCAACAGAACGCATAAGTTTTGCAGTTTGTCTGGGCAGTAGGAAATGAACTCGACCCACTTTTGGATATCTTCTTTTTTATCTACCATATAAATTTTCCGTCGTTCCGAACTATATCACCATAACCACGCCGATTGAACTCCCCTCACCGCTACGCTATGCGGGCCGAACGATTTTTGAGAGAGAGCACCCCCAATGGCTTATGATGATATTGAACTGACGCGCGACGGCGCTGTGGCGATTCTGCAAATGGACCGCCCTAAGGCGCTGAACGCGCTGAATCTCAATATGATGACTGAGCTGGCTGATGCGCTGACCAAATTGGAAGCCGATGATTCGGTCGGTTGTGTGATCCTAACAGGCAGCGAGAAAGCCTTTGCCGCAGGGGCCGACATCAAAGACATGGCCGAGGATGATTATCTAAGCCTGTATAAGAACGACCGGTTCGAGGAAAACCACATGGCGCCGGAGCGCTTCCGCAAGCCGATCATTGCTGCCGTTGCGGGCTACGCGCTGGGCGGCGGGTGTGAGGTCGCTATGATGTGCGACTTTATTATTGCGGCGGATAATGCCAAATTTGGCCAACCCGAGATTAATCTGGGTGTCATGCCGGGCATGGGCGGCACGCAACGTATGCTCCGCGCCGTTGGCAAAGCCAAAGCGATGGACCTGTGCCTAACGGGCCGCATGATGGACGCCGAGGAAGCCGAGCGCGCAGGCCTCGTCGCCCGCATTGTCCCGCTGGATAAGCTGATGGAGACCGCCAAAGAGGCCGCCGCCAAAATCGCGGGTCAAAGCCAGCCGATCGCGATGATGACCAAGGAAACCATCGAAGCTGGGTTTGAGATGACCCTCGCGCAGGGGATTCGCTATGAGCGCCGCCTGTTCCAAAGCATGTTTTCAACCCATGACCAGAAAGAAGGCATGGCCGCCTTTATCGAGAAGCGCAAACCTCACTTTAAGAACCGCTAAGTTCGATTTGGGCGGACTGTAGCGGCCCGCAAACGCCCTATTGACGGGCCGCGTGCCGCTCCTTATACGCCCCCAAGAATTATACCCAGCCCGCGCAAGCGCCGCGGGCTTTGTGCATTGAACGAATATGAAAGAGTAACACATGGCAAATACGTCCTCCGCCAAGAAGAACGTCCGTAAAATGGCTCGTAAGACAGCCGTCAACAAAGCTCGCCGGTCTTCCGTCCGGACTTTCCTGCGCGCCGTTGAAGACGCCATCACAGCCGGAGATAAGACGGCTGCCAGCACAGCCCTCAAAGCCGCAGAGCCGGCGATGATGCGCGCAGTCTCCAAAGGCATCTACCATAAGAACACAGCCAGCCGGAAAATCTCCCGCTTGAACAAGCGCGTCAAAGCGCTTGGCTAAAGTCTCGGCTAAGACGCCCAGCTTTTACTGAATAGAGACACCGGCCTGAGGGTCGGTTTTTTTATGCCGAGAGATTTTTGACGCGCCGCCTGACGTCTCGAAAGGTCGAAAGACGCAGGATTTGGGGACCCGCATAAGCCTTAAATTGCACCTTACTGCGAACGAATCGAGACCATCCTTGAGTCAAGGAATTTGCTTGAATTTTCTAAGGTTTTTTTTCAGAAAAAAAACGCTTGCGATTCAATGACCTTTTTGAGTCAAGATGTGAATCAGCTCAGAATCAAAATTTCTCACATTGACGGTCTGATTTCAGGCTGGTTTATAGGCGTCACAGGCGGTGCTGCGGGGGTAGTGATGTCTGGTCGGGGAACGCCTGGCACGATCTGCACGAACCTGCTGTATCGCGCCGAGCATCCATATATTGGTAATGATTTCAAAAGCTTGTCCTTTTCAGGCTGCATTTTTGTGCGGCCGTGAAACAACGGGTTTGCCTGGGAGACGCATTGTGAACAGAGTTGCGGATAAGATGTCCAATGTGAAAACGCCCGACCTCTATACAGGTGAGCCGCCGCTCCAATCTGCGCATAACACTTGGAAGCAAGTTAAGACGGATCTGGCCTATGCGTTGGGGCCAAATGTTCACCGATCTTGGACGGGCCGGCTGCATATTACGCAAGCCGATGAAAGCGTCGTCACCCTGTCTGCGCCGACCCGATTTATTGCGTCAAAAATCGAGACTCAATTTGCCGACACGGTTCGCCGCCTGTGGGACAAATATGACCAAGTCGATCCGCCGCGTCGGTTAGCCTTTGCAGCAAACCCATCGGCTGTGCGGGCCAGCACGCCATTACCCCCGGTAAAAACCGGCTCCGCGCCTCAGCGCACCTTGCGGGCGGAAACTGCGGATAAGATTCAAACGCCAGCGTCAGGAACGCCAGCCACGGAGAGCCCGCGGGATCGTTTTACCTTTGATAATTTTGTCGTTGGCGCGTCAAATGAACTTGCAATGGCCGTCGCCCGTCAGGTTGCCAGCCAGTGCGGCACAGGACGCGCTCCGCAATATAATCCGATTGTCATCCACGCCAGCAATGGCATGGGAAAGACGCATTTGCTTTATGCGATAGAAAACGCCGTTCGCGACAATCACCCGGATAAACGTATGCGTTTTATCTCGGCAGAAGATTTTGTCTCCACCTTTGTCGCCTCTGTTCGGGGTCAAAACCGCGACGGCATCGCAGCCTTCAAAGCCTCACTCCGGGATGTAGATTTACTGGTGATTGATGATGCGCATTTCATTGCGGACAAACCCGGCAGTCAAGAAGAGCTGCTCCACACACTCATCAGCCTCGTTGATAGCGGCAAACAGATCTTGATCGCCGCAGACCGTCATCCTGATAAGATCGAGAAAGCCACAGAGCGCTTGAAGAGTTATATGTCGTCCGGTCTGGTCTGTAAGATTGGCGCGGCGGATTATGAGCTACGCTTGCGTATCCTCGACCGACTTATCGCCCGCCGCCGCGCTGGCGGGCAACAGGATCTCGCCATTCCGCAAAATGCCCGCGATCATCTGGCCGCGCGCATGAATGCCACGCCGCGCGATCTCGAAGGGGCGTTTAATCAAATCGTCGCGCAGAGTGAATTTCTAGGCACCTCTATCACCCTAGAGAGCGTGCAAGAAACGCTCTCTGACTCGCGCTATATGATGGGGCAGCGCCTGACCGTTGACCGCATTCAAAAGGCCGTCTGCGAAGTCTTTTCGGTGACGCCGACGGATATGGTCAGTAAGAGACGTGCCCGCATCATTGCCCGCCCGCGCCAAGTTGCCATGTATCTCAGTAAAAAGCTCACTAAGCGCAGCCTACCCGATATTGGCCGCCGCTTTGGCGGGCGCGATCACACAACGGTCATGCACGCCGTCAAACGCATAGACCAACTCCGCGCAGATGATGCGAGTTTTAATGCGCAGATTGAGGCGGTTGAGACGTTGTTGAAGACTTAGAAATTTACTCAAACACTGAGACAAAAATAAAGGCGGCCCGAGGGTCGCCTTCTTGATTTTATACGGTAGGACGGAAAATTACTTCGCTTCATAGTCCCGCACAAGCTGGTCCATAAAGCGCACGCCCCAGCCCGCATGACCTTTGGGCGCTGTTGGTGTTGCGCTGTCGCGCCAATCTACGCCTGCAATATCAAGGTGAACCCAGGGCTGATCTTCCTCGACAAAGGTTCCGATCACGGCGGCGCCAATGGACGCCCCGGGCGCACCTGCCGTTGATTTAATATCAGCAATGCCGGATTTGATTTGGTCATAATGATTAGGATGAAGCGGCAATGGCCAGACATCTTCGCCGGAGCGGTCGCCAATATCCATCATGGTTTGAGCCAATCCGAAATCGCGCGTGATAACCGCGCCATATTCATCACCCATCGCGCGGGCCGCAGACCCGGTAAGGGTTGCAATATTAACAACGAGTTCCGGCTCATATTTTTCAATAGTATAGGGCACGGCATCAACGAGGAGCAGGCGTCCTTCCGCATCGGTCGACATGACCTCGATTGTCTTGCCATTATATGTCGTCAGAACATCGCCCGGGCGAATGGCCTTTCCATCCGGCATATTTTCAGCCAGCGGCATAACCCCGACCAAATTTATGTCTGCGCCGCGTTTTGCCGTGGATATCAGCGTTCCCGCTACGGCAGCGGCCCCCGACAAGTCCGATTTCATCAACCATTGTCCACTATTGGGTTTGAGGCTGATACCGCCCGTATCGAAGGTTATTCCTTTGCCAACAAGGGCCAGCGGAGCGTCATCGCCTGCGCCGCTATATTCCAAAATCAGGAGACGCGGGTCATGAACAGAGCCTTTTCCGACACCGAGTATCGCGCCCATACCTGCGCGCTCCATTTCACGCACGCCCATGACTGTGAGCTTTAGGTTTGCGATGCCGCGCGCTTCATTGCGTACGCGATCAACAAATGTCTCGGGATAGATTTCAAGCCCCGGCGCATTTCCAAGGTCACGCACCATATCAACGGCATCAGCAAGCCCTGCGTAATCCGCCTCCATCAAATCACGGGCATCGCGGGTGTTATCACTGATGAAAACAACATCACGATCTTCGGGAAGATCACCGGTTTTATATGTATCAAAACTATAACTGCCAAGGCGATAGCCGAGGGCCAGCTCCGCGCTGGGTGCCTCGCTGTCCGTTTCAAGACCTTCGACGAGAATTGAGAGCTTGCCATCGCCCGGTGCTTTGACGGCATGGCCGCCCAAATCATGTAGCTGGCGGCGCGTCAAAGTTTCGTCGCCTGTCCCGATGACCGTCACAGATGATGAATCGCCCAAGCCGTAAAAGATCTGGCTAGTTCCAAAAGCGCCTTTAAACTCTGACGCTTCCATTGCCCGTTCGAGACTGTCTGACATGTCCCCGTTAATCTGCTGCGGCAAGGTCAGATCTTTATCAAGATACACCACCACATGATCGCCCACGGCTGTGTTCGACGTTGCAAATGAAATATCATCTGCAAAGGCCGGAAGGGCTACCATGGATAGGGCGGCGGATGTCAGAGCGGTTTTCAAGATGGATGGGGGCATGAGATATCTCCTAGGGCGATAATTTTATATCCGCCTAGGTTATAGAAGCGGACGTAAATAACACAATCTCTCTATGGCCAAATTGTGTTTTGCCTATGGAAACCCGTTACCGCCGCCGCTTTAAATATAAACGCTGGCTTCTAGTTCGGTTCTGACGGGATAATAGTCCCAGCTTTGATAGTCACGATGAATGGATCATGCATTTGTCGAAGAGATAATGAGGCCCGACATTTGGGGGTGGGCGAAACGCACCTAATCCGCTATGGGGCCGCCATGTTTGAAACAGCCCTCTTCATCAGCGCTTTTACGACGCTCTTTGTCATTATTGACCCACCCGGATGCGCGCCAATTTTTGCGACCCTGACCAAGGGCACATCACGCAAACATCAACGCACCATGGCGTTTAAGTCTGTTGGCATCGCCGCCTTTATCCTCATTGGCTTTGCCTATGTCGGGGAATGGTTGTTTGCCAAACTGGGCATCAGCCTGGACGCGCTGCGGATTTCGGGCGGCATAATGCTCTTCATTATCGGTCTGAATATGGTGTTCGAAAAACGCACAGAATCCCGCGAAGATCGCGCGGAAGACATATTGGGAGAAGTTGAAAGCCCGGAAGATATTTCCGTCTTCCCCATGGGCATTCCGATGATTGCTGGCCCCGGAACCATGGCGACCTTGCTTATCCTGATGAAGGAAACAAGCACACAAGGCGGGCAAATCGCGATCCTATCTGCCTTAATTCTGACCCTGATCATCACACTGATAACCTTCTTGATTGCGGGTCCCTTGATGCGGTTGATGGGCAAAAGCTTCACCGATATTCTCACGCGGGTATTAGGCGTATTGCTCTGCACGCTCGCCTCTCAATTTGTGCTGGACGGAATTAAAGGCGCGCTGTTTTAAACCGTAGAGGCGCACCCCGACATTCCGCCTGCGTATTAGCTGGACGGCAACGCTCCAATCCTCACAAGTTCTGACTTGATATATGCTTTAGCAATATCTCCTAACAGAGACACCGTCCAACCACCCGCTTTCGCGACGGCGCCCTTGGTATGTTTCCAGACATCATTGTTGCGAATAACACCAAGATATTCATGTCCAACAAGTGTCAATCTTTTTACTTGAACGGTAAACTGATGTTCTTCCTCTGTTCCAGCGTGACATTTCAAATTCGCGTCAATCAGAGACGCGTCTTTCAATAACTTAAGATGACCAAAAACAGTAGCTTCACCATATTGTTTATATAATGGGCCGAACAAACTTTCCCGAAGCATAATGCCAGAGCCATCATTTGCTTCTTCAATGAAAAGTAATAAGCCTCTGAATAAATCTATGTTATATTCCATGCTGGTTTCCTTTTTTCAGAATCAGTTACACAACACGTCTTAGATTTTTCGAAGTCGGACTTTCAATAGACCTCTCAAAACTAAAAAGTCGTCCCTCGAAAGGAACGACTCTCTAAACTCACGTTTTAGATAAAGGATAGACTAACCTTGCTTGTCCAAAATCTTTTGAACCGTATCGGGTTTAAGATCATCGACA
>CAZSKH010000120.1:0-7470 GCA_964607395.1 uncultured Algimonas sp. | reverse complement strand
GGCGACACAGGCAAAGAACCGCGTTTGGTTTTTCTCATTATTCCCGCGCATATAGCCCAGCGTGAACAGGGAGTTCACGAGCCATAGCGAGGACGCAATCGCGGCAAATGTCGCGCCGAGTGGTTCTAATTTCAGGGTAAAATCAAACTTACCCGCGAAACTGCCAAAGTGAAGTTCGGGCCTACCCCCGCCTGCCACATCAATGCAGAGGTAAATAACCGTCGCCAGCAAGGCGAGACCCGCTACGAATGTCACGCCTTCGCGCAGATTCTGCGACTTACCCACAAGCGGAATAAGCGCCGCCGCAATCAGCGGAATAATCAGCAGCAGTGCGAGAGCGATTTGCGGTGTCATGACATCCATTAGCCTGCTCCCAATAAGAGCTCAGCCGCGCGGGTCGCCGCCTCGACCAAAGCGTCGGATTCGATACCCACGATGACAGAGGACAAAGCCAAGCACCACATCGGCAATAGCATCGCAACCGGCGCTTCATTCCGCACAACGACGCTTCCGTTCACCTCTGGCGGAGATTGGAAATAGGCGGAGAGCAAAAGCCGTCCGATATAGATAAGCGCCAAAATCGACGTAATCATGATAATGGCCACGGCCCAGAACCAACCCGCATCTGCTGCGGCGAAGGTCAAATTCACTTTCGACACAAAGCCAGCGGTAAACGGCACGCCAATGAGAGATAGGCCGGACACGGTAAATGCCCCCATCGTCCAAGGCATGGTTCTCCCTAGGCCGCGGAAATCTTCTGTGCGCGTAATCCCAAAGCGATACCACATGGCGCCAAGCGCGAGGAATAATCCGCCTTTGATAATCGCGTGATTGAGCAAATGGAGATAGCCAGCGGCCACAGACGCCGTCGTCGCAATCCCGATACCCAGCAGCATATATCCGACTTGCGCGACCGAAGAATAGGCGAGCATGCGGCGGACATCCGTCTGGAAAATCGCTTGCAGCGACGCGAAAATCATCCCGACAACGCCTAGTCCGACGAGAATATACATCAGCACATCCGCCACATAAGTATAGCTCGGATCGAAGACAAAGAAGGTAAAGCGGAGCAAGAGATAAAGCGCCGCTTTCGTCGCGGTAGAGGCCAAAAACGCCGCAACAGGTGTCGGAGAATAAGCGTAAGCGCCGGGGAGCCATGTATGCAATGGGAACATCGCCAGCTTTAGCCCGAGGCCGATGACGATAAAGGCAAAGGCGATTTTCGCAACGCGGGACCCGCCGTCGAGATCCGCCAAGATTCTCGCCATATCCGCCATATTGAGTGTCCCAGTTTCCATATAGAGAAAACCGACCCCAATGACGAAGAATGTCGCGCCAATAGACCCTAGAATTAGATAATTATAGGCGGCCGATAAAGCGCGGCGATCCCGCGCTGCGCCCATCGCGACGAGGACATAGGTCGAGATGGAAGAGACTTCGAGGAAGACAAAAACGTTAAACGCATCGCCCGTCACCGTCATGCCCAAGAGCCCCGCCGTGCAGAGCAAAAATGCCGCGTAGAACGGGGCGCGTTTATTGGGTTTAATTTCCGCGACGGTGGCTGGCAGGGCGTAAATCACGGTAATTAAACTCATCAAAGCAATAAGCACAATCACGGGCGCATTGAGCGCATCAATGACGAGCGAAATCCCATGCGGCGGGGCCCAACCGCCCATTTTATAAATCGTCGTGCCAACCTCGGCATTATAAAGCGCAATCGTGAAAGCCGTCACGGTCAGGATCGCGGTCACAATAAATGTGCTGGTCCAGGCTACGCGCTTATTCGGCAATATCGCCGTGATCGCCGCCATAATCAGCGGCAAGGCCATCAGAAAAGCGGGCCCATGGGTCAGAAGCCAATCAGGCACAATATCGAGAAAGGACATCAGTCTGCCGTCCCTTCCAGATTATAAACAAAATCTGCCGCCTCAATCTCGTCTTCCTCAATCGTGTGGTAAACTTCGCGGATACGCACGGTCAAAGCGAGGCCAATGGAAAGCGTCGCGACACCGACAACAATCGCCGTCAGAATGAGAACATGCGGCAAAGGATTGGAATAAAGCACATCACTGCCCGGCCCTGGCAGGACATAGCTCGCGCCGCCAGCCGCGACCTGAATAGGGCCGTCGAGCAAGGCATGATCATCGCCATAGCCTTTATCTTCGATGAGGATAGGCGGCTGTCCACCGGAGACTTTGCCGATGGTAATATAGAGCAAGAATACAGAGGTTTGAAAAACCGACAGACCCGCCAGTTTCTTAATCAAATTCCGCGAGGCAAAAACAATATAGAGCCCTGTCATCATAAGGATGATGACGATGATATAATTATATTGTGAGAAAATTTCGGACATCTACCAATCCTCATCCGAGGTTTCAGGCTGGCGCGAGCCAAAGGCGTAGAAAATCGCGATCATCACCGTTGTCACCGTGATCAAAACCCCCAGCTCGACCGCGAGAATGCCATAATGCTGGCCCGCCACAGAGTCCGGCGCCAGATTGGAATAATTCAAAAACTCGCCGCCCAATATAAAATTCAAAATACCCGTGCCGCCATAAAGGATCACGCCTAGCGTCATACCATAGCGGATAAGCCGCGGTGGGAAGGCTTTCTTGGCCTCGGTCAGGCCAAAAATCAGCGCGTATAAAATCACGGAGGCGGCAAGGATAACCCCCGCTTGGAACCCACCCCCGGGTCCATAATCGCCGTGGAATTGCACATAAAAGGCAAAGAGCGCGATAAGCGGAATGAGGAACTTCGCAATAACCCGCAACAAAACATGCGGATCGCGTCCTATTTTTTTATCGGCAAACTCATCAACGCCGAGTTTTTGTTTAGGGTCGCTCATGTTTCGCCCTCCGCTTTTTGGTCCACGGTTCGGGTGTCTACTACATTGGCGGCGGAGGGTGCGGTGCGGTCATTAATGACTTGGCCATTGGGTTTGGCTTCCCAACGTCCGGCATTTCCGTTCAATCCCAGCAAAAGCAAAACGCCCAAGCCTGCCGAGAAAATCACGACAACTTCGCCAAATGTATCATAGCCTCGATAGCTCGCGAGGACAGCGGTGACGACGTTTGGAATTTGAATATCTTCTGCGGTTTTACCGATGAAATCCATACCGACATAGGCGTTGGCCGGCGAATTCACATCGCCAAATGCAGGCATGTCCCCAACCGCGTAAAGCATGGCCGCGCCCGCCAAAATCACGACGCATAACGCCCCCAATTGGCGGCGCATGGGAACGGGCGTGGATTTTCGGTCAGCCAGCAACATGGCCGAGAGCATCAAAACCGTCGACACCCCTGCCCCAACGGCGGCCTCTGTAAAGGCCACATCGACGGCATCCAGCGACACAAACCACGCCGCAGAGACAAGCGAATACACGCCTTGCAACATAACAATCCCAAAGAGCGAGCGCATCCGGACAATGGCGACGGCCACCACGACCAGAAGCGCGAGCAGGCTGATATCTAAGAGCAAAACTGGAACAGTGAAGCCTGGCTCGGCGGCGGCAGCGAAGAGATTCACGATGCGTCCTCCTCAATATCTGGCGCGCGGTAAGGCCCCAGAAGCGGCTTTAATCCCGCGCGATACGCCGCATGGGCCACCGCATGGGTCGCTGTCGGCGAGGTCACGAATAGAAAAAACGCCACGAGTAGGAGCTTTAGGACCATCTGCAAATTATCAGCTTGGAAAATCAAGGCCAGCAGGATGAGTTCCGCGCCCAATGTGTCGGTCATACCCGCCGCATGAAGCCGCGTGTAGAAATCCGGCAAGCGCAAAACGCCAATGGTTCCGGCGAGGACAAAGAACAGACCTGCACTCATGGAAACCAGCGTGCCTATTGTGGAGATTACGCCCCACCAATCAACGCTTTGGGCGGCGTCTGCCGCGTGAGCGGCGTCTGTTGCGGCGGCGAGAATCAAGCTCATGAGCCCTCTCCCTGCTGGGTTTCATCACCGCGCATCAAGCCAACATCCAAAGCGCGGTAATTGAAAAATTTGAGAACCGCGATGGTCGCGATGAAATTCATCAAGGCATAAAGCAGCGCAATATCTACGCCGTCAGGCCGATCAATAATGAAGCAAAACACACACAGGAACAAAACGGTTTTCGTCCCGAAACTATTCACGGCCAATAGGCGATCATAAAGGGTGGGTCCGCCAATGAGCCGCGCGAGCATCAACGCCATAGAGACGATGATAAGGAAGGCAGCGCCCAACATGAAATATCCCATAAACGGGCTCATGACACGCCTCCGGTCTGTTTACGTGGCACATCAATATCTTCACCAATCGCCCAAGCCGAGCGCTCTGCCATATCCGCGAAATCTTCAGGATCAGACATTTCAGACAGCAGCGCATGGACTAAAATATGGTCATCCTGAATATCCACACTAACCGTGCCCGGGGTTAGCGTAATCGAATTGGCGAACATGACTTTGCCGATATCGGATTTTTGCGGCGTCGGGATGCGAACCAGTGTCGGAGAGACAGCCATATCCGGGGATAAAACCGCGCGGACCACCGCGATGTTCGCCTTTATAATTTGAATAAACAGCCATGCAAAATAGACGAGCGTTTGTGGGGTGGTCAGATAGGGCGCGGTCTCGCCGTCCAAAATACGCATACGCTTGGCAATCCAAACCGTCAAAACCACGGAGATCACGCCAAGCGACAACAGCATAGGTTTGAAATAACCCGAAAGCGTGAGCCATGTCGCCGCCAGGGCAACCGTCAATATCAGAGTAAATCGCAGCAGAACCCGCTCCCTTGAAAACGTCCAACGCTCATAGCGAGGGAATCAGGGCGGTTAAAGGTTAAAGCGGCCCAATGCGGGATGAAAATTGTGGGTAGAACGGCGGGCGATAGTCTCGTGGGACGCGTGTGGTAACCCAACATGGTTTCCGAAATCGCACTGTCTCACTTTGGATGACTTAAGACCCAGCTTTCTGCTTGCCGCCTCGCAGCCTGAATATCGGTTTCCGGAAGCCCTGTCTCAAATCGCTCAATGTCGCCTTCATTGTCGAAGGTCAGCACCCCTTTTTTCGTATGATTGGCGATGAGAGCCCATTTCAAAGCTTCAATTTCATCTTGCTCAACATAGGTGCCTTGCTTCAACCGCTCCGCCAGAAACCGTTGGCCTTCCGCATCGCCGCTTTCCGCGCCCAACCTCGCAAGCTCTATGATGTGCGCATCCTCCACATCCGGGAAACGCTTATAATGATCATAATACAGCGCGCTCAATTTTACGGCGCTTTCTGGCGTGGGACCAGAGAGCTCATAGGCTTTTGCGGCGGCCTCTAAATTATACTGAAGCGCATGATAGTCTCCGAGCTCGAAATAGGCATCTTTCAAGCCGCCGGCGCCGAGTTGGTTGAGAAGCTCAATCCCCTTTTGATGGTCAGCTTCGTCCTGACTTAGGAGAAGATATTTGCCCATTTTAATTTGGGGGTCGCCACCGCTGAGTTGGCTCTCTATTTTCAAGGTCTTCCGTCTGAGCGCGGGGCGGCTTTGAACATGCTGGACCCGGAAAACATGGAAATTGGAGAGATCATAAAATTCCCGCGCGCGTTTATTCGCGGCTCTCAGCTTCATTTTTTTGATCGCTTTCAAAGCGCTTTCAATCTCTTGAGACATCTCTGGCTCGGAATATGCCGATGACGCCAAAAGTGCGTCCCCATAGTCAGAGTTTTCCAACATCTTGGCCCGCGACAGAAAAGGCTCCCTTGCGCGCTTTAGCTCGGTTTTTGTGATGGGGGAGGTTTGAAAACTGGAGATGACCTCCCGGAAGCTTTCATGTGCCGGGATTTCATTATCCGGATCAAATTGCGCGTAAAGACAGGCGAAACCGGCGTTGGGGAAAACCCGATTGGATTGACGAAAAGCGCCCTGCGAGTAGCTGAGACCTAGGTCCATTCTCACACTTTCGCGAAGGCGGTTTTGAGCAATTTTCGACAATAAATAACGATCTGAAAACTCTGTCCCTGCGTCCGCTTCCGGTGTTGGATGACAATAAAACAAAGCCATCTGTTCGTTCGATCCGCTATATGTGAGGGACGACATGCCAGGATCAATCAGCATGACGCCTTTATTTTTCTCCACGGGTCCTGTGATGACATCCGGGCGCGTCGGCATGGCCCCAAAGCTGGCGGCAAAGGCGTCTTCCAAGGTCTGCGCGTCAAAGTCTCCTGAAACGCCCACTTCAATAGAAGATGAGGTCAAAATCTTTTCAATGTGAGCCTGTATGTCTTCATCGAAAACAAAACTATTGGCGGACATGGACCTAAAGGCGTCGGACTTATCGGTATAGGCATAGCCGATTTCTTTCGTGCCCTCTGTAACAGGAGACTGGTTCCCGCGCCGCTTTGATCTATCTGTCTTGTTTTTAAAACGCCTTTGATAATCCTCTGAGTCCAGATCAAAATTGGCGAGGAAGGTCGACATCACGTCCAAGCCGTCTTGCAGCGACTCTCGGTTCGTAAAGAGGGACAGCACGAGACGGTCTTCATTGACGGACACCCCAAAATCAGTTTCGGTCCCCACGAATTGACGGTTCATATTATCGGCATCTACCCCTTGAATATCGGCGCGGGACAGTGACGCCGCCCTCTCAACGATCCCGGCGTACCCCGCATTGACCAATTCTCCGCTGGGGTCTTGGAGGGCGACCAAGATCACGATTCCATCGCGGCTGTCCTTTTTGATTTTGTAATTCAAGCGCACATTATTCTCGAACAGCAGCCTATTGATATTACTGGCTCGGTCGCGATCCCGAGACTCGATAATCCCCGCCTGACCAAATTCGGCTTTCACAAAGGGCTTGCTTTTGGGCACCTCCGGCGCACTCAAAACACGCTCGGCCACCTCTGCTCTTGCGGCTTTCACCTCGGCAAGCGTTCCGGCAGTGGATTTAGAGGATTTAATCCAATATTTCGGGTCAAAATCCGTCCACATGTCCTGCGCGGCGCGATTATAATCCTCTAATTTCAGGCTCTTCATTATCTCATTGAAGATCGCCAATTCCTGTTGGGGATTATTATAGACATTACCTTGTTTAAACCCCCTCCTGATTTTCCCGGAGACGGCGAGGGCCGATATTGTGCCGCTTGCGGTGTCTGCACGCTCAAAATCTGCCCGCCAACTGGCCGTCACATAGTCGACTTCCTCTGACGTGAATCCAAACTCGACAGCGATGCGCCGCTCTTCCTCAAAAATCGTCATCGCGAGCCCAAGATCGTCCCCGCTGAGATTTACGCCAATGAGATCATGCGCGTCTGTACGGCTTTGAATGAAAGCAACATTATTAACGTCAGGGTCTGCCGTTATGCGTTGGGTAATCCGTCTTTGCAGAAGATAGTGGATCATTTTTTCCACAAAACCTCGCCGCCGCGCTTCGAAACTATCCGGCAGGCTTGTTGAGGGTCGGTGCTCTACTGCGATGACTTCGGGTTTTGATCTTGTTTCATTG
>CAZSKH010000119.1:0-7517 GCA_964607395.1 uncultured Algimonas sp. | reverse complement strand
AACTCCGCCAGCGTAAGATACGGGCTTTAATGGGATTGACGAAGGGCTCGCCGCTGGCATTGGATTTCGCCCAGGCTTTCTTGAGGGCGTAATACCATTTGGCTTGGGTGTCGGCATCCTCAACCAGCATCAAGCGCGGATCATGCTTCAGGCCGCGTTGCTGCAAATCCACCATGTCAGAATCTTGCCGCAGGAATATCCGCGCAAAGTGACCGAGTAAGGGAGATAGAAGACGAAAGGTCGGATGGTCGGTGAAGAATAGCTGCCGAATGGCTGTGCGATTTTCATCTAGCGGAGTGAGGGCGGTGAAAGACAGGACCTTGCGTTTGCCAATGGTGATTTCTTCGATCCGCACAGATGGCAAGCGGAAGGTGATTTCCGTGACAGGTTTCCCGCCGAGTAATTTATAGGCAAATGAATTTGATGACGGCGTATGCGCCGTCATGGCAAATCCGCGGATTCTCGGCTCAAAGCTCTTCGCTTTTTCATGGATAGAGGTCTCGGACCGCCACCACCATTGACGGTGAACATAGGGTCCATGCGCCGGGTCCATCAGGCCAATGACCGCGTGGTCAATATGACAGGCGAGCTCCACTCCGTCATCTAATGTCGCGCGGTCGCGGGGGAGGCTTATTTGCGGTGGGTCTATTTTTGGCGGCGTCTCGTCTTTTGGATCAGAGCGCAGATAAATCCAAATCAGCGGACCCGTCTGGCGGATAGGATAAGTGCGCACCCCAATGCGGCCAACCTCCATATCGGAAGTCTCGGGAAGGGCGGGGATCTCTTTGCATTGCCCGTCAGACAGACCAAAACGCCAACCGTGATAGGGGCATTCAACCGTCCCAGATTTCACGCATCCGGATGACAAGGGGACCGCGCGATGCGGGCATATATCGCGCAGGGCAAAAATCTGTTCGCCCTCTCGCGCAAGGACAATGGGTTCTCCGGCCAGAGACAGGGCTTTCGTGCCGCCCTCGCGGATGTCGCCGAGCAGTCCAGCGAAATACCAGATATCCTTTACAAACGCGTCCATGCTCCCGCTATAGCGTGCCGCGTGCCTTAAACAAGGAATGTGACAACACATCAAGCGGGCTGAGACCACTCTCCCGCAGGCTTTGGATCGTTATGTCTTTATCGGATTTCGACAGCTTGCGTCCGGTATCGTCTGTGACAAGCGGGTGGTGGTGATAGCGCGGCGTGTTCCATCCCATGAGGGTTTGAATGAGGACGTGTAGCGGTGTTTGATCGACAAAATCTGCACCGCGCACGATATGTGTGATGCTCTGGATGTGGTCATCATGGGTGACGGCGATGTGGTAGCTCGTGCCGATATCCCGCCGCGCGATGACGGGATCGGGGCGGCCGGAGGCGGCCAAGTCATGCAAGCTGGGCAGCGCTTGTCGGGTGGTATGCCGCTCAGAAAAGGGCAGGGCCGCCGGCATGCGGCGCAAGGCGGCCTTAAGGTCCAGCCGCACGGCAAAGGGCAAGGACGGGGTCTTTAATTGCACGGATTGACGCAACCGCTCGCACACACGTCCGGCTTCGGCATGGGAGGGGCTGTCAGGGCGGATTGTCCTCTGACCCGCTTTCAAGTCACTGCGGGATAGTGTGCAAGGATAAGCCAATCCCCGTTGCACCAAATCTATGACGACTTTTGCATAGTCAGAATAATGTTCGCTTTGCACGCGGACGGGCTGACCCCATCTGAACCCTAACCATTTGAGGTCTTCATATATCCCTTCGATATATTCAGGACGGCAGCGGGTGTGGTCTATATCTTCTATTCGTAAGAGGGCTTTTCCGTCATTCTCCGCCGCAAAATTGAACACCTCGTCCGCAGCATAGGCGTGACCCAAATGCAGCCGTCCCGTCGGGGAAGGCGCGAAGCGTGTGATATATGACATAATGGCTTACCGCCGTATCAATCCGCCCAACAGACCGCGTAAAATTCTGCGTCCCTGAGTCCGCACGATCTGCCGCGCGATAAGCTTTGCTTCATGGCCGAGCGTCTGACCGACGGATTTTTTCCGGCGACGGGAGCTGCGTTTTCTCGGGGCCTGTTTTTTCTTTGCGGCGTCTGCTTTCTTTTTCTTGGCCTCCGCCTCAGCTTTTTCGGCGGCTTTCTCAGCAGCCTCTTCATGCGCGAGCGCTCTGGCTGCCAGCATCTCATAAGCGCTTTCGCGGTCGATCAGATCGGTGTATTTGTCTCTTAAACCCGACGCTGCGATAATTGTTTTGCGTTCAGTGGGCTTGGCCGGGCCGAGGCGAGAGACGGGCGGGCGGACCATTGTCCGCCTGACAATTTCAGGTGCGCCCTTCATGTTCAGTAAAGATACTAACGCTTCACCGACGCCTAGATCCGTTATGACTTCGGCTGTATCAAAATCAGGATTTTCCCGGAAAGAACCGGCCGCCGCGCGCAAGGCTTTCTGCTCTTTTGGCGTATAGGCGCGTAGGGCATGTTGGATACGGTTACCGAGCTGACCGAGCACACTGTCCGGAATATCCATCGGGTTTTGTGTCACAAAATAAATACCGACTCCTTTGGAGCGAATGAGGCGCGCGACTTGCTCAATCTTATTGAGCAAAGCTTTCGGCGCGTCATCAAAGAGCAAATGCGCTTCGTCAAAAAAGAAGACCATCTTCGGCTTATCAGGGTTACCAACTTCCGGCAGTTCCTCAAATAATTCCGACAACAGCCAAAGGAGGAAAGTCGAATATAGGGCCGGAGAATTGATCAACTCATCCGCGGCCAAAATATTGACAACACCGTGTCCGTTCTCATCCGTGCGCATCAGATCTTTAAGCTCAAGCGCCGGTTCTGCGAAAAATTCATCCGCGCCCGCACGTTCTAGTTTCAACAATTGACGCTGGATGGCGGCCACGGATTGACTGGTGACATTGCCATATTCGCGCGAAATCTCTTTCTTATTATCGCTGATAAAGTTCAGCAAAGCGCGCAAGTCTTTCATGTCCAACAGCAACATGTCTTTGTCGTCAGATAATTCGAAGGCAATCGTCAGAATACCCTCTTGAGTCTCGTTCAGACCCATCAGACGCGACAGGAGGGTCGGCCCCATTTCGGAAATCGTCGTTCGGACAGGGTGGCCTTTTTTGCCATATAGATCCCAAAATACAGTGGGCATGGCGGCGTAATCATACTCTCCGAGCCCAATTTTCATCGCGCGCTGAAGCAGTTTATCATGGAGCTTATGGGTCACCGACCCCGCCTGACTGACGCCGGACAGATCGCCCTTCACATCGGCTGCAAAAACCGGAACGCCGGCTTTTGAAAAGCCTTCCGCCAAAATCTGCAACGTGACGGTTTTACCTGTACCCGTTGCGCCCGCGATCAGGCCGTGCCGATTGGCGAGTGGCAGCCATAGATGCTGCTTATTGCCATCGCTGTCCGAACCAACAAATATACCGTTTTTCACAATGAAATATCCTCTCGATTTTCCAGATTTTGTTATGGGGTCGGCGGCTTGAATGCAATATGAGTGTTCTAAGCGGAGGAAGGCAAACAACGATGACGATTACAAATGACACCACCATACGGGCGACCTTGTTGTTTCTGGCGGGGATGGCCTTGATTGCGCTGCTCTATTTGACGCGTGAGCTTTTGGCACCTTTCGCCCTCGCCATATTTACTTGGCTCATCATTGACGCTTTTGCGCGCTGGATGGACAACTTGTCTTCGAAATTTCCCTATTGGTTGGCTCTGACAATAGCTGTTCTCATTGTCGTCGGTTTGATGGTTGGATTTGTATTCGTGATTGTCGACACGGTTGGCGATGTTGTTAAGGAAGCGGATCGATATGAAGCGCGGTTAACGGAGATATTTTCTTGGGTTGCGGATAAGACCGGCCAAGAAAACATGTCATTCCAAACGCTCAACGAGAATTTTAAAATCACCGAGAAAATCCAAGGCGGCCTCGGAACATTCGCGGCAACCGTTCAAGGCGTGTTATCAGAGTTTTTCCTCATCGCGCTTTATGTTGTCTTTCTATTCGCGGCCCAATCTAGCTTTCCAAAAAAAATGGATGATCTTTTTCCGAATGCCAATCGCCGCGTCCAAGCCGCCAAGGTCGGCGAGCGTATTCGGGCATCGATTGAAAAATATCTATCTGTCCAAACCATTATCTCGCTCATGCAGACTGTCGTGTCTTATATTGGGATGACGGCGTTAGGATTAGATAATGCGCTTTTCTGGGCCCTTGTTATCTTTGTCTTGAACTACATTCCAATTGTGGGGGGGTTGGCCGCCGTCGCTCTGCCGGTTCTGTTTGCGATGGTGCAATTCGATAGTGTCGGTCGAGTGGCAGGTTTGGCGGCGATCCTCTTTGGCGCGCAATTCGTCATTGGCAATACGATTCAGCCGAAGATGATGGGCGATAGTATGAACCTCTCCGCGCTTGTCGTCATCCTCGCGCTTTCCGTCTGGAGCGCTCTGTGGGGCGGGGTAGGCGCCTTCCTATCTGCGCCGCTCACCGTAATCATTATGATCATATTGGCGCAGTTCCCAACAACCCATTGGATCGCAGTTCTGCTGTCTGCGGACGGAAACCCCGATATGGACGGAGATGGCAAACCGGATTCGGAGACGATCGAGTCGATGTAAGGCGCTCACCACACTGTGATATCAATGTTGGGTGCGTGTTCATCTTAGGCGGGGTAGGAAGCACTCATGAAAAAAATTCTCATCCCTCTTTCTGCGCTGGCTTTCGTGTCTGTTCCTGTCTCCGCTACGGTAGCTGACACGGCCGCAAAGCCGACGCATGTCGTCGAGTTATTTACCTCGCAAGGCTGCTCATCTTGCCCGTCTGCGAACCGTTTCGTGACGAAGCTTTCCGAAAATTCCGATACGCTCGTGCTATCCTATGGCGTGACCTATTGGGATTATCTGGGATGGACGGACACATTTGGCGATCCTGAATTTACCCAACGCCAACGGGATTACCGCGATGCCTTTGGCGCGGCGAATATTTACACCCCGCAAATAGTGCTAGGCGGTGCGGCGCATAGTCCGAAATATTCCAAACGCGATGTTGCGGATATGACTTTGCCGGAATCCGGCATTGGTCTCTCCGTATCGCGGTCCGGAGAGCGCGTTACGGTGACAGCTGAAACGTCAAAAGACATCATTGTGGATATTGTCTCTTTCACACCCGGCGAGCAGAGCGTGAAAGTTGCGCGGGGTGAAAACGGCGGACGCACTTTGACCCTGACGAATGTCGTAACAGATGTGCAGTCGCTGGACTGGCGCGGTCAATCGGCTTCGGCAATCTTGCCAAAATCCGAAGCCACGCACTATGCCGTGCTTATCCATGATCGAGGCACGGCTAAAATATTAGATGCAGCGGTAATAAATTAACCCCTGAAATGAGTATGGCCCGGCTGCGGATTGCGGGGCTGAACGCAATGCGGGACCGGGCCATTTTGATGGGGTCTTCCGAGGGACAGGGACCCCCACCAAGTCAACGTGGGAACGTTATGTGTCGCAGGGCAGAGCCAGCTTTGCGGTTGGGGGGCTGGGAAGGCTGATAATTGACCGTCACGCATCCACCGTTCCGTCCTGCGACAAGTCTCTAGTAGATTTAGTTTGGGGTCAAATCCCGCCACAAATGTGTCAATAATTGGGCAAGCCGTTACAAAGAGGATAGATTTTAGACAGGGCTCGCGTCTTGCGCGAACGCTTGCGACTTTGAAAAACGCGCCTTATGATGCCCTGATGAGCCCCATTGTTCCCTTTCCCTCCGGGTCTAATCGCCCGTCAAAAGGTCCGTCTCAGGTCGCCTTTGATCGGCAAGAACTTTCTGCCATATTGAATGTCTACGGCCAGATGGTCAGCAAGGGCGATTGGAAAGACTATGCGATAGACTTTCTGCGCGACCGGGCTGTGTTTTCTGTCTATCGACGGGCCTCGGAACATGCGCTTTACCGCATAGAAAAGGTTCCGGCCCTACGCAGAAAACAAGGCCAGTTTGCGGTCATTGCCCCGGGAGGCCTCGTTCTAAAACGAGGTCATGAGCTGGTGACAGTCTTGAGAATGTTCGACAAAGCTCGCTTTCGCAGCGTTTAACACTACGAGCGCGGGAGCGCCGCCAATAACTGCAACTAACTCGGCCTTCAACTAACTCGGCAGAGGGGCGGCTGGCCCAGCAAGACCTGCGCCGCCGCGTTTGGCCCCTTCGCCGCGAGCGCTCTCCGTATCTTTGGCCGGACAGAAACTGAGCACGGTTGCACCTTGCGCGCGGAACTCTTGGCCGGGCTGAATGAACTCCAGCGTGCCGTCAGGTTTGCGGGCCAAAATGAGATCAAGATCATCGCCGCGGTCCTTATAAAGATCATCTAGCGTATATTCTTCTGACAGGTTCGTTGATCGGAATCTCCAGCCGCCCCACCAATCGCGGGTCAGCGCGTCGAAACTGCGGCCCCGCGAGGTCAATGTCCGTCCGCGCGAGGTAAAGGCGATGCTCTCTGCATCATCTTCGTCATTCTCTTTTGCGCCAATTTGGAAGACCCTGTGGCGGCCCAATTCCGGGGCGAATTCAACGCAAACGAGGGAATTATAGGCTTCATTCGGCGTTGCCGCGATAAGAACATTGAAAGCGCTGTGATCCAGCGAGTAATCGGCGTTCTCGGACAAAACCTCACCGTAGAATGTGTTGTGACCCTCCAGCCGGGCACCGCGTAAACGCCGCCAATTTGTATCGGCGACTGTGACTTTGATGTGGAGCTCTTTCAACGCTTTCGCGAGGCCCAAGGACCATGGGTTCGCACCGACGATCAAAACACCGTCCCCGTCCCCGCTGTCCAGCTTGAGCATATGCGCGAGCGGCCCTATGAAGAAACCGGCAAAGAGAACCGTTGCAAAGACGAGCGCAAAGGCCAGCGGCACAAAGACCAATCCGTCGTCGCGGCCAAGGGCATTCATTTCCGCAGCGAATAGACCCGCCACGGCCACGGCCACGATACCGCGCGGCGCAATCAAGGAAACAAGGAGGGCTTCTTTCCACGACACGCCTGACCACAATGTGCCAACCATCACGGCGATAGGGCGAACGAGGAACATCATGGCGAGGACGAAGAAGGCAACATCCCAATTCGCGAAGAAGGCTTGTAAGACGGCGGGCGTCAAGGTGGCGGTTAGCATAACAAACACGCCGGAGACCAAGATGATCGCGATGTTTTCCTTAAAGCGGCGCATTTCGACCATGCTGGCGAATTTTGTATTGGCCATGGTCATCCCAAGGGCCGTCACGGCGAGAAGTCCGGTCTCATCAGCCAGTGTGTTTGCCAAGACATAGATAACCAAAACCCACGCCAGGACGACGGGAGCTTTCAAATATTCAGGAATAACGCCGCGTCGGAAGGCCCAAGCCATGCCTATTCCGGAGACGATACCCACGGCCGTTCCAAGAATTGCTGCAAAGGCGATTTTGCCGAAGACCATGACCACGCTGGCTTCGACTTGCGTGATCCGGATGAACTCAAAGACAATAACGGCGAAAAGC
>CAZSKH010000118.1:0-7550 GCA_964607395.1 uncultured Algimonas sp. | reverse complement strand
ACACTGTGGTCAAATATCCTTCCGTGCGTCCGCTCGCGATTTATGCCTCCGATCCAAATGAAGCGCGGGGGCGGGCGATTGCCCAGCCGAGCCAATCAGAACGTAGTCCATTTCAGCGCGATAAAGACCGTATCATCCATTCTTCGGCTTTCCGCCGCCTGAAAGGTAAAACGCAGGTTTTTGTCGCCCATGAAGGTGATTACTACCGCACGCGCCTGACCCACAGCCTCGAAGTGTCGCAAATTGCGCGCTCCATTGCGCGGGTATTGGGATTGGATGAGGATTTGGCGGAATGTCTCGCGCTCGCCCATGATCTCGGCCATCCACCCTTTGGGCACTCGGGCGAATATGCACTGGCCGATTGCATGGAGCCTTACGGCGGATTTGACCATAATGCACAGACCTTGCGTATCGTGACCCATCTAGAGGGGCGCTATGCCGAATTCGACGGATTGAACCTAACATGGGAAACATTGGAAGGCATCGCCAAGCACAATGGTCCGTTGGTGACAGTGGAGTCCGGCGTCGAGGATTTGCCATGGGCGATGACCGCGATACCCGATTGGCAAGGGCTGGAGCTTTCCACTTTTGCCGGACCGGAAGCGCAAGTTGCGGCTCTGGCTGATGATATTGCGTATAATAATCACGATTTGGATGACGGGTTGAGCGCGGGATTGTTCACCGTGGAAGACGTTTGCGAAGTGCCATTTGTCGGCGAGATGTTTGCCGATGTGCGCCGCCGTTATCCGGATATTTCTGAAAGCCGCCTGATACATGAGGCTGTGCGCGATATGATCGGATATATGGTGGCGGATGTTCTGACGGAAACGCGTACCCGACTGAAAGCCGCCGACCCGCAGAATGCAGATGACATTCGCGGCTTAGATCATGCCGTCGTTGCGTTTTCGGACAATTTCCGCGCCAAAGAAAAACCGCTACGAGCGTTCCTGTTCGATAACATGTATAAGCATTACAAGGTCAATCGCATGATGAGCACGGCGGGACGCGTGGTCCGCGAGCTCTTCGGGCTGTTTATTGTGGAGCCGCAACTTTTGCCCAAACATCTCTTTGATCAAACCAATGGTCCTGAAACGGCCGAGACAGCCCGCGTGGTTTGCGATCATATCGCCTCTATGACGGATAGTTTTGCAATTTCAGAGCATAAGAAACTGCTGCAACCGTCTGGATATTTTTAGGGCCTATTTTTAACGGTGCGTAAGGATTTCTTAACCTTGCGCCCTATGCTGAAATCTGAGCTGTTTTCCGTGTGCAAATTGCGATAACAGCAGATAACAAAACGAGTCCTCATGTCCGATACGCCACAAGAATTTTCTCCTGACCTGAACGTCGCGCAAGATACATTGCAGCCTTTTGACGTGCGTGAGCGCGAGGGGCTGAACCCAGTGATAAAACTGGCGCTGCTCGCTGCGGGGCTGCTATTGCTGGCTTTTATTGTCATGAAACTCTACACGCCGGGCGTTCGAGACCGATCTGATCCGCCGCGCATCACGGCTGATAATACGCCGTTTAAAGTCAAACCTGCGGAAGCGGGCGGGGCGCAAACGCCGAACCAAGACAAAGTCGTCTTCGAAGTCATGGACGGAAACTCCCCCAGCACAGATGCCACGCCGGAGCCTGCGCCAGAGCAGCCAGTTCGGGTTGAAGCGCCAAAACCTGTTGTGGCCTCAAGACCTGTGACCACATCGGCGCCAAGACCTGCCGCGCCGCGCACCGACCCTGCGCCGCGCCCGGCTCCGATGACGGCCAGCCGCAAGTCGGATTGGGTTGTTCAGGTCGCCTCAACCCGGTCAGAAAGTGACGCGCGGGCCGTTTGGACATCCCTGCAAAACAAATATCCTAGTCTCGTAAATGGGACATACGCAGACGTGAAACGAGTCGATCTTGAAGACAAAGGGATTTACTATCGCACCCGCGTTGCGGGATTGACGGATAAATCCGCCGCACAGTCGCTTTGTAATTCCTTCAAGGCAGCAGGCCAAGCCTGTTTCGTCGCCAAGCGATAGACTGTGACCACGCCGCTCTCCTGCATAATTGGGTTGAGGGATAAGCGGCTAAAGAAATCCGAGTCCTTATTCCTTCGCGATGCAAACCCGTGGGGCGTTATCCTCTTCGCCCGTAATGTGGACACGCCGGATCAACTTCGCAGGCTAACGGGCGATATTCGTGATGCGATGGGCCGGGATACACTGATATTTATTGACCAAGAAGGTGGCCGTGTGCAGCGCATGCGCCCGCCGCATTGGCGGGCTTTCCCGTCCGGCGATGATTACGCGCGTATTTACCGCCGCAATCGAGAAATAGGCCTGCGGGCGTGCTATCTTGGGCATCGCCTCATTGCCGATGATTTGCGCGCTGTGGGAATTACGTCAGACTGCGCGCCGGTTCTTGATCTACCGCAGCCGGGCGCCGATCCGATTATATCTGATCGGGCATTGGGTAACTCTGTCGAGGATATTGTGGATATGGCCCATGCTGCCATGGCGGGCCTCATGTCAGGCGGGGTTGCGCCGGTTATCAAACATATACCGGGGCATGGCCGCGCGACGGTCGACAGTCATAAAGAGCTGCCGAAAATCAAGGCCAGCCGAAAGGTTCTCGAGGCATCAGACTTCCTGCCTTTTAGAAAACTCCATGACGCGCCGATGGCCATGACGGCCCATGCCGTTTATTCCCACAACTCCCGATCAGCCATTACCATTTCGCGGAAATCCCTGACGGAACTTATTCGGGCCGCCATTGGGTATGATGGTCTTTTGATGACAGATGATCTGGATATGAAGGCATTAACGGGAGATTTGACACGCAAAACCGAACGCGCGCTGAAGGCTGGATGCGATATCGCCCTCCAATGTTCCGGACGTTTGGCGGATAGTGTGAAGGTTGCCAAAGGCGCGCAATTCTTATCCGGCCGGGCGTTAGCGCGAGCAATCATCGCGGAAAATTGCGCAGAGCACATGACGTCATTTGACAGAATCGCTGCCGAAGCAGAGTTCGAGGCCTTATTGGCTGGCGGGTCCTCATGACTGAGGACTTCCAGGAGGATATGAAATTTGATGCGGCCTCGGAGGCTGCGGATGATGGTGGGGGGCTTGTCCTTGATCTGGACGGATATGGCGGTCCGTTGCATTTGCTGTTGGATTTAGCGCGAAAGCAAAAGGTTGATCTGGCTCGCTTGTCGATTTTAGAATTGGCCGAACAATATATTGCTTTTATTAAATCCGCGCAGGACTTGCGGATAGAGCTGGCGGCGGATTACCTCGTGATGGCAGCGTGGCTCGCCTATTTGAAATCAAGGCTGATACTGCCTCGTGAAGCGGGAGAGGCCGAACCAGAAGCCGAAGAGCTCGCCGCGCATTTGGCCTTTCGCCTCGAACGTCTGGAGGCCATGCGCCGCGCGGTTGAGGGTTTAATGCGCCTGCCAATGACAGGTGACGCGGTTCATGTTCGCGGCGCGCCGGAAGGTTTGCGCAGCCGCACATCTCCGATTTTTGAAGCCGAGATTTTTGATCTGTTGAAGGCTTATGGAACAACACGGTCTCGGGCCGCCATACGCAATCACAAACTGCCCAAACCGCGCGTGATGAGTTTGGATGACGCCCGCAACCGATTACGCCGCGCGCTGAATGCCGTTGGGGTGGACCTGTCTGAATGGGTGTCACTGGACGATATGTTGCCGGATGGCGGCGAGATTGGCGCAGACGGGGTGCCGCAAGCCTCTGTTCGGGCCAGCTCGCTTTTGGCAGGGCTGGAGCTCGCGAAAGAGGGCCATATTGAATTGCGACAGATAAAGGCTTTTGCGCCTATTTACCTGCGCGGGAAGGCATCGGACAAAACGTCCGCCGCCGCCGAGTCCGAAGAGAGTGAAGCATGAGCAAGACATCTGATCGCGTAAATAAGGCGGCTGCTGGAATTCAGGCCGACGTCGTGAGCCTAACCGAAAGGCTGAAAACCGATGGGGACGTCGACGCGAATATTCGTCACCTCGAAGCTCTGCTATTTGCGGCTGTCGAACCGATTGATGTCCAGACACTGCGGGAACGCATGCCGGAAGATGCCGATGTGGGTGCGCTGCTCGCGCGTCTTGTGCGAGATTATGAGGGGCGAGGGGTTAATCTCGTACGGGTTGCGGATCGCTGGCGGTTCCAAACCGCTCCGGACCTCGCGCCAAATTTGATTGATGTGAAAGAAGCCCGGCGAAAACTCTCTAATGCAGCCTTAGAAACTTTAGCTATTGTGGCGTATCATCAGCCCGTCACACGCGCGGAAATCGAAGATGTGCGCGGCGTGGCGGTGTCCAAAGGGACCTTGGATGTCTTGATGGAATTGGGCTGGTTGCGGCTGCGCGGTCGTCGCCGCACACCGGGCCGGCCAGTGACCTACGGGACAACGACCGGATTTTTAGCGCATTTTAACCTCGAGACAATATCTGACTTGCCGGGACGAGAGGATTTGAAGGCGGCAGGCCTGCTTGACCCGCGCTTGCCGAAAGATTTTGAAATGCCCGAGCCTATGATGGTCGATGATTTATCAGGGGATGAAGATCCGCTTGATGATGAAAATGATCCCGAGTTTTTTGAAGATTTCTTAGATGAAGACGATGACGGCGCGTAAAACAGGTTGAACCCCCGCGCCCGGCTCTCTATCTCTAGGGTGAACGCTAAAGGATTTATCCATGCCACATTGGTCCGGACTACTATTTATCGCTGTTATTGTGCTCGTTATTTTTGGCGGCCGAGGCAAGATTTCATCCATTATGGGCGACGTTGGCAAGGGTATAACGTCTTTTCGCAAGGGCCTGAAAGATAACGTAGAAGACATGAAAGATGCCGCGGATGATGCGCTGGATGTCACGCCAAAGGCCGAAGATATCAAGGTCAAGAAGAAGTAAGCGGCTGTCTGAGAAGGGCTGAGGCCGATGCTCCCATCCATTGGTTTTCCCGAAATGCTTGTGATTGTTTTGCTAGCGATCATTTTCGTTGGCCCTAAAGATCTGCCGCAGCTTATGCGGACAATTGGGCAATGGATGGCGCGTATTAAGTCCATGGGAAATGAGTTTAAATCTGCCTTTGAAGATATGGATGTGGACAATGAGGTCGCCGCCATTCGCCGCGAGATCGAAGAGATGAAGAACCTCGGTAAATTTGACCCTGAACTCGAGGGCGAAATGAAGGCTTTGGACCAAGATATACGGGAGGATATTCGCAAGGGCACGGATATGTCCTCGCCGCATAAACCTGAGCCTAAGCCGAAACCTCAAGACGATGCCTCGGCCCCCGAAGGCGATACCCCACCAAATGACTGAGAAGATCGAATATGAGGACGAAGTCGCGGCCAGCGAAGCGCCATTGCTTGATCATCTGCTGGAACTACGTGCACGGCTGATAAAAATGTGTCTGGCTTTGATTGTAGGTTGCATCATTTGTGCGCCATTCTTACGCCAGATTATAGCATTTCTCATGCGCCCATTTGAAGTGGCGCTTGTGCGGTATAATGTGGGCCTGGTTGAAAAGGGGCTCGATCCCATTGATCTTGGGTTAATCGCAACTCACCCGCTGGAGACGTTTTTTGTCAAGATGAAAATTGCGCTGTTTGGCGGCGTTATTATCGCCTTTCCGGTTATCGCCTTTCAGCTCTATCGTTTTATTGCACCAGGATTGTATAAAACTGAGCGCTCAGCCTTTTTGCCTTATCTCATTCTCTCGCCAATCCTATTTTTTGCGGGCGCAACGATGGTGTTCCTATTTGTCTTCCCCTTTGTGATGGAATTTGCCCTTAATCAGCAAAACTTAGGCGCAGGAGAGACGATTGAGCTCATGACCAAGGTCAGTGATTATCTGTCGCTCTCCATGGTGTTGTTTTTAGCGTTTGGTTTGGCGTTTCAGCTCCCCGTTATCCTCTCGCTATTGGGGCGTATCGGGATTGTGACGGCGGAGGGTCTGCGGGGTAAGCGTAAATATGCGGTTCTGGGCATTGCGGTTTTCGCGGCATTTGCGACACCGCCTGATCCCATTACGCAATTTATCTTGGGCGGCGCCATTTATCTCCTTTATGAGATTTCGATTATCGCAGTGGCTATTCTGCAAAGACCTAAACCCGATGCGGAAACTGCCTCGGAAACGCCGCTAGGTTAGCCTTTCGTTAATGACGTTCCTTCATACAGTCTCGGATTTTAACGTCCGCGATAGGAATATAAGATGCGCGCAAACACTTTATTACTCACGGCGGCTCTGGTGCTTTCAAGCTCGGCGGCATTCGCGCAGTCCAGCTATAATCGGGTTATTCAGCCAGTGGAAACGTCGGTTGATGCCATCATTAATGCGCCAATTGAATATGATGACAATGGCGTTGTAAAAGCCCAGCATTTCAATGCTGACAGCCTCACGGAAGAAGAATATCAGGCGCTTTTGGATGAAGCTGACCGCATTCGAGCTTATCGCGATGCCAATGGCATGAACTTCGAGAGTGATTATGTTTACAGCGCGCCTGCGGCAGCGACAGTTGTCGACGCTGCACCGCTATATCAAATCGATCTTTTCGAGCCTCAGACATCAAACGCGACGGCATCTTCAACGATTTCATCTGCGTCCAAAACATATACTGTGTCAAAGGGCGATACGCTCTACAATATCTCGAAACGCTATGACACCTCGGTTGAGTCTATTCAGGCAGAAAATGGGTTGACCGGCACCGCGCTTTCCATTGGTCAACGCATCCGTATTCCGGGCGTCATTGTTGAGAGTATCAATACGTTTGCTCAGCCTGTCTTTTCCAGCCCGGCCACGACCACTGGCGGGTATGTTACGCGGCGCGTTATTCAACCAGCGCCTTTCGTTGAAAGGCCCCAAGTCGAAAATGTTATCGCGTCAGGTGCTATCTATGCAGTCTTGCCAAAAGATACGCTGTATTCAATCTCGCGGCGGACATGTGTCGGTGTGAAAGATATCATCGCCAACAACGCAATTCCGAACCCGGATGTTTTGACGCCGGGTCAACGCCTGACTTTGCCGTCCGGTCATTGCCTGTACCGTTAGGAACTTCAATTCCGCCGCCATTGCGCGTTGCAATAGCGGCTTGCCTCCCTATATAGCGTTTTAATTCAACCGAGCGGGGAAACCTCGCTGACCATAGAGTTTTATGCGGGGATCACATGCTGAACACACTTATCCAACAAGCAGCGCCCAGCGCAGGTAGTTCAATCATGAGCTCTCTGCTTTTGTTCGGCCCGCTTATTCTGATTTTTTACTTCCTGATTCTGCGCCCACAAAGCCAACAGGCGAAAAAGCACAAAGCCATGGTGGCTGAACTCCAACGCGGGGATGAAATCATCACCCGCGGGGGGCTTATTGGGAAGATCAAGAAAGTAAATGATGACGAGCTGATCATCACATCCGGACAATCCGAATTAAAAGTTGCACGTGCTATGGTCGCAGCCAAACACGAGAAAACTCCAGCCAACGACGCAGGCTAGTCTCCCTTTCAAATCCTCGGCTAAAGGCTTGAGTGTATGCTGTTTTTCTCCCGCTCCAAAA
>CAZSKH010000117.1:0-7604 GCA_964607395.1 uncultured Algimonas sp. | reverse complement strand
GCTTCGGCGACCATGGCCTGCTGTAGCTCTTCATTCGTGATTTGGATTTCGTGCTTCTGACCCATTTCAGCCAAAACGAGGCCCAAACGTACGCGGCGCTGCGCGATCTTGCGATAGTCTTTTTCAAGCGCCTTATCCGTCTTCTTGGCGTCTTCTTCGTCAAGATTTCCAGCTTCTTTCTCAGCCTGAACCTGGTTCCAAATATTTGTGAATTCGGCCTCAACCATGCCGGGCGGAAGATCGAATTTATGCTTGCTGTCTAGCTCATCGAGGATAGCGCGCTTGAGCCGCAAACGGGACTGGCCTTCCAGCTCATTTTCATATTGCTCTTTAACCGCAGTCTTCAGAGAGTCTGCATCGTCCATGCCGAATTTCTTGGCGAAATCATCGTCGATTTCGCTGTCTTTCGCGCCTTGAACTTCAATAACTTTCGTCGCGAAGACGGCATCTTTACCGGCCAAATCAGCGGACTGATAGGGGTCAGGGAATGTGACCTTGACGTCTAGCTCGTCGCCAGCTTTTGCACCGATCAGCTGGTCTTCAAAGCCCGGAATGAATGTGCCGGAGCCGAGGACGAGCTGATGCCCTTCCATTGTGCCGCCTTCAAACGCTACGCCGTCGACTGTGCCAACAAAGTCGATCAGGACCGCGTCGTCTTTCTTGGCTTTGGCCGTCTTGGCTTTCTTCTTATATGTCTTTTGCGAAGAGGCGAGCTCTTTCAGGCGCTCATCAATATCCTTTTGGTCGGCTTCGTGAACGAGGCGCGTGAACTTCAGCTTCTCAGGATCAACGGGGTCGAAATCAGGGATTGATTCGACTTTCAGCGTATATTCCAAATCAGCTTCGCCCTTGGTGACGTCCTCACCATTCGCGCGCAGATCAATCTGCGGCTGGCCTGCCGGGCGAATTTTATTATCATTGATGGCTTGCTGGGAGCTCTCATTGACGACCTCTTGAACGATGTCGTTCATGATGGATTGTCCGAACATTTTACGGATATGCGTTGTCGGCACTTTACCGGGGCGGAAGCCTTTGAGTGTGACCTGCGGCTGCATCTCTTTGATCTTGGCGTCCAATTTCTCGGCAAGATCCTCTTTCGGGACCGTAACGGCAAAAGTCTTTGATAGGCCTTCGGCCTCGAGCTCTTTGATTTGCATGATGATATCACCAAGTTTGGGCCGGCACGCAATGCACCCGCCAAGGTTTGAAAATTTCGCGCCTTATGTCACGGCTCTGCCGCAATCGCAACGCCTTAGGGCGGCCTTATTTCAGTCATTTGAAACAGCCCCTCATGCGAGCGGCCTTCCCTCACGGAGCCCCATGCTTGACGCGCCTTACCTGCTGTGGTGGGAGACTGGCTTATGGACCCGTCTTGGCTTCTCTATCTCGGCATTTTTATCGGACCTTTTGTGCAAGAGGACGCCGCGGTTATCGCGGCTGCAACGCTGAGCGCTCATGATCCACAGCATTTCCCTGTTGTCTTTTTTGTGATTCTTTTTGGCCTATTCGTCTCTGATATCTGGAAATATTGGATAGGCTATTCCGCCCACGCCTCGGCGCGAGCCCGCAAATGGGCGGAAAAAGACAAGGTCATGAGCTTGCAGGACAAGGTTGAACGCCACGCATTTGGGACCTTGCTCACAGCTCGGTTCCTACCGCTGGCGCGTGTCCCAGTCTACATTGCCTGCGGCTACTTCAAGATGAGCTATGTGAAATTTTGCGTGATTATTTTCGTAACGGCCCTGCTCTATTGCGCCGCCATTTTTGCAGCGATCCACCTGTTAGGCGAAGCCTTTGGCGACGAAATGGAAATGGTTATGGGCGCCGTTATCTGCGGCGTGATTTTTCTGCTCGTCAGCGCTATCAGCCTCAAGGGTATGCTGGGTCGACGGGCATCGGGCAAGGGGAAGCCCGCACAGCTTGAGGACTAGCTACCCACCTGGCGCTTTTGGCCTTCGAGCCAGGTGACAATATCTATCATCGCGGCATCATTGGCCTGTTCAATCGCTGCGACAATGGAAGACACATTGATCGAGCTTGCCCGCATCGTTTTGCGCACCGTGTGCGTCCCCAGTAACGTGCGGTCACCCGAACGCGCATAAGTCGCGCTATAATGCACGACAGCCAAGGGCGCACTTTCCGGACCATTGTCAAAATTCGCTTCGAAATTTTTGATCACGAGATGGACGCGAGTTGATGTCTTCGCGCCGGTCGTCGGGTTTAATCCGATAAATTGTGGTGAGCTCTCCAGCGCCTCAACCAAGACGCCTTGAACCAGAACCGGAGTCACCTCTGCCCATTGGGATTGCGCTATCGCGGAGAGTTTTTGGCCACCATCCGTCACGACAATATCATTAGTGCTGAGGAGCTGGGTTGCGGTCGGGCGGTCCACGCGAATTATCTCGGCATTGGCGGCAGGGATAACCGGCTGCGCGCTCGTCGCCAATCTATAGATTGATGGGGCGGGCTTTGGGTCTGGCAAGAGAGTCAAACACCCTGACAGGCTAACACTCGCGGCTAAAATCAAGAAAGTACGGGAGATCATTGCGGCAACACCATTTCTTCGCGTTCAACCCCAGATACAAATTGCGCAGGGTTTTGTTCCAGACTATCCGCCACACGTCCCAATGTCGTGACCAATCGGCGGACCGCATCGACGGTGTCTTCCAAATCCGTAAGACCCGAATTTGACAATTTATTGATCGCGGCCTGTGTATCGGCAATCAATGCATCGACCTCATCCGCCGTTCCATCAAAACTTGAGACCGTTGTATCAAGATTAGCCAACGTGCCTTCAGCTTTACTGAGAACCGCTTTGAGGTCTTGTTTTACTACGGCGTCGATTGTGGCCGATGTGCCTTCAATTGATTTCGCGGTGGCCGCTATCGCATCTGCCGCAGACGTAAAACTATCCATCAGATCGTTCAGTTTTTCGGGGTCAACCTCAGACAAATCGACCGAAGCCGTAATGGCTTCAACATTCTTCAGAATTGAGGTAAAGGCACCTAGGTTCTCGGGCGAAAGTAACAAGTTCGCATTTTTCAGCGCAGTTTGCGCGGCAACAACGACATCTCCGCCGCCGGTCAGCAGTTCATCTACCGAGCTAGCCTCACCCACTATTCGCTTGGTCCCGCGCCCGGGCATGTCCGCCATGAGCGGCGCATTAACGTCAGCGCCTGGCGTGATTTCGATATAGTTCATACCCGTCAAGCCCAGTGGAGTCAGCTGTGCGGTTGAATTGACGTCGATTGGCGTGCGATCTCGAACTTGAATTTCGGCGACAACCAAATTTGGGTTATCCTCACCCCAAGCCAGGCTCATGACTTCGCCCACGCCCAGACCATTAAAGCGAACTTCTGATCCTTGCGACAGACCCCTTACACCGCCTTCAAAGGCAATCTCATAGCTGTCATATTTTTGATTGGCTTGAAACCCTGTCAACCATATTACAAAGCCGAGCAGAGCCATCATGGCGACAAGAACGAACATGCCGATCAACGCGTAATTGGCCTTGTTTTCCACGCCTACCCTTTCCGCCTATGTCCGGCAGTTTCGCCCGCGCCAATCGCAGCGCGCGACCGTGGTCCACCGAAATACTCTCTCACCCAAGGGTGATCATACTGGCTCACAGCCTGCAAACTATCGGCGATGGGGATGTGTTTATCAACCAAAACTGCAATCCGGTCGCAGATAAGATACAGGCTGTCCAAATCATGTGTTACCATAAGAACCGTCAGGTTCATGGCTTCGCGCAATCCGAGAATAAGCTCATCAAACGCATTCGCGCCGACAGGGTCCAGCCCCGCTGTTGGCTCATCCAAAAATAAAAGTTTCGGATCAAGAGACAAGGCACGGGCCAAACCCGCACGTTTTTTCATGCCCCCCGACAAATCTGCGGGATAGAGCACGGCACTTTCGGGCGGCAAACCCACCATATGAATTTTCATATCCGCAAGCTCGCGCATTAGTTTCGGCGAGAGATTCGCGCTCTCTCGCATGGGCAGCATGATATTTTCACGTACTGTCATAGAGGAAAAAAGCGCGCCGCCTTGGAACAACACACCCATTTCATTCTTGAGACTTCGCCGCATGTCCTGAGACAGCTCATCTCGATTTTGACCGAAATATTCGATATATCCACCCTCAGGCTCTTTGAGGCCCAACATGGTATTCAACAGCACCGATTTGCCTGTCCCCGACCCGCCCACGAGGCCGACAATCTCGCCGTGATTGACGGTGAAATCCAAACTCTCATGAATGACGTTGGGGCCAAATTGGGTTTTGATTCCAACGGCCCGCATCGGCGGAGCGGACATGTCCAAAATTGGGCGCGTCGACACGTCTATATCCCCATCTGGAAAAAGAGAATGGCGAACATAGCGTTCACAAATATTACGGCAAAGATGGCCTGAACAACAGAGGTTGTTGTGCGCTGCCCTAGGCTTTCGACACTCCCTGTTACGGCCAGGCCCTGACGGCATCCGATGACCGCAATAATCAAGCCAAAGAAAGGCGTCTTCACCAGCCCCACCCAGAGATTCTCAATACCCACCGCCGTGTTCAAACGATTGAAGAACAAGATAGGAGAGATATCTGCCGTCGCCCAAGCCACTAGCAATCCCCCGCCCAAACCGCTGAGCATGGCAAGGAAGGTCAGAATTGGCATGGCGATGATACAAGCCATCGCGCGCGGGATGACGAGCACTTCAAATGTATCCAATCCCATGACGGTCATCGCATCAATCTCTTGGCGCATCTTCATGGAACCTATCGACGCGGTAAAGGCCGAGTCGGACCGTCCGGCTAATAAGATCGCCGTAATGATAACGGCAAGCTCGCGCAGAACCGCAAAGCCAACGAGGTCCACCATAAAGACGCTGGCGCCAAATGAGGCTAGCAAATTTGCACCCATATAGGCGATGACAGCCCCGATAAAGAAGGACAACACCATCACAATTGGCGCGGCGTCGAGGCCGACACTTTCGACTAAATTTACAATGGCTTTCCAGCGCAGTCTTTTGGGGCTCACAATCACCTTCCCCAAGACCACAAAAAACTGTCCGATAAAAGCGAGTGTCTCAATGAACTCGCCCCAGAATCGGACCGTGGCTTTCCCTAGTTTGGAAAAGGCATCATACCATTGGCGGGCAGGCTCGCGTTCCTGACCTAAGACGGCACTGGTCGCCATGCGCATGAGTGTTTTATGTCCCGGATCTTGTGAGACAACATCCCAACTCTCGGCTGGCGTCACGCCATATCTGATGGCCCGCGCGAGAAGATAGGCCCCTGCGGTGTCCATATCCTCCAAACCGGTCATGTCATAATCAACATGTCGGTAGCTCAGTTCAGCCACATCTGCGGCCAGTCGACCGTCCAGATGCTCAGCCTGCTCAATATTCCAACTGCCAAGCGGACGCACGATAAGCGTTTCCGCCCGTATCTCCAGTTCGTAATCCGCAGTGGTTGCCAACATAGGTCGCAAGGTGCAAAGCCAAGCCGTCCGGGTCAATCCCTTATCACTGCCCACGCGCCCAATGCTGAGTGAAATAACATGAAATTTAGTCTGGATATTCAAACCCGAAGTTTTCCGACGAGGACGGCCTTTCGAATTTCGAGATCGACGGTTACCGCTGTTGAGGTTGTGCAAGTCGCGTTGAACGACGGCAGCGCCGTCGGGCGGGGGGAATGCCGCCCCTATCCGCGCTATCACCAGACAGTCGAAAGCGTCACCGCAGAGCTGGAAAGCGTCCGCGCCGGAATAAAGTCGGGTGAGGTCGAGGCTGCCTTAAAACAGTTGCAAAACACCGGCGCGGCCAGAAATGCGCTTGAATCAGCTTGGCTGGATTACCAATGCAAAACCTCTGGTCTGACCGCAGCCAAGGTTTTAGGCGTCGCAGCCCCATCCCCCCGTCAAACCGCCTTCACTCTGTCTTGGGGGTCTGTTGATGCGATGACGGCCGCCGCCAAAGCTGCATCGAACTACCCTTGGTTAAAAATCAAAATCGGTGAAAATGGATTGGAGCAAGTCTTGGCTGTCGCGGCTATCAGGCCCGATGCGAAATTGATCATAGACGCAAATGAAGCCTTGGACGCCGCAACCCTCCCCGCCTGTCTGAACCCCCTCTCAGGATTGAATATTGCCCTAATTGAGCAGCCTTTGCCCGCCGGCCACACAGACCGCCTTCCCGACTCGTCCCTCACGCTTTGCGCAGATGAAGGCCTTCACTCCATCGCAGACCTCGACGATTTGTGGGAGCTTGGGTATCGCGCTGTGAATGTGAAATTAGATAAATGCGGCGGACCTATCGCTGCGCGTGATTTGATCCTACGTGCCAAGGATAAGGGATTTCTGGTGATGGCCGGCTGTATGGTTGGCAGCTCTCTCGCAATGGCCCCGATGATGACGCTGGAGAGCCTATGCGATATTATTGATTTAGATGGTGCGCTACTACTTGCAGAAGATGTGGATAACGGACTTCTATATGAGGGCGCAACGGTCTTCCCACCAGAAAGCCAGCTCTGGGGTTAGGAGTTTTCGTTCCGCCGGGCCGCCATCTCCGCGGCCGCTTGCTCTCGCACACGTTTGCCGAAATTGTCGGTCACCGATTTCAAGCGCTCAACCTCGGCATTCAAGTTTCGCAACTCGAGGCTATCTGGTCCAACAACGTCCTCAAAAGAGGCCGACGCTTCGCGAGAGGATAAAAGCGCCTGCTCTAGACCGCCCAATTCTTCGCGAAGTTTGCTTTTGCCCTCGGATAAATCGAAATAGATTTCAGCGGCATCTGCCGTGCGGCGGATATATTCCGTGGCATAGGCGATATCTTCAATCACGGCCGCGCGCGGGAGGTTTTGCCCGGCATAATTCACATCAGAGGTTAGCTCTCGCTCTTCCAACCCATTGAGAAGGATAGAGGCTGCGGATTGCATCTTTTTGCGGGACGTTTTGGCAACGAAGCCTTTTGACCGGAAAGCCGAATATAGCGTGCTGGCGGCACGTAGAACAATGTTCCGCTCTGCTGGGGCTTCAGCTTTCGCCGCAGCCGGAAGCGCCATTTCCGTCATGTCCACTGTTGCGCATCCAGTCGCCACAACGGCGGCCGTCGTCAGTGTCAAAATGCGAAAATGCGTCTTCATAAACCCTACAATTTTCAGCCCTGTTCCCTTTTCAGAGAACATGTCCGATCCAGAAAACTCTCGCTAGACCATACAGGTTAAGTTTAAGCTGAATATCACCCTTTCAACACGTTACGAATTGTTCAGGTCGCAACTTCTAATCCACGAACCAGTCGCTTACTCCTTAATCTTTTACTCGCCGAGAACGAAAGATTTTCGCGCCCGCGACAAAGGAGAGAACAATGCCGAGTAAAACTAATCGGACGAAAAGCCGATTGGTCGCCCATTCAGGCAGATATGGCGCTACTTTTAACCACAAAGGCCCGATAATAGGAGCTAATAAGATCAACGCCATAAAAACAGGCGCTATATATCGTACAAACACCATGAGCCCTCGGCCTAACAGTTCCCCTGCCCCAGATAACTCTTGTGCTAAAATCGCCTCTTTCAATCGCCAACCCGTAAATAGCACAACCAGCAAAGCAGATAAC
>CAZSKH010000116.1:0-7635 GCA_964607395.1 uncultured Algimonas sp. | reverse complement strand
CCGCTCTTCACCCAAGCCACTTTGGCCATAAATGAAGGGCATAAGGTCGGCTTGGTGGGACGCAATGGGACAGGTAAGTCTACGCTCTTCCGTTTGATAAAAGGCGACATCAGCCCCGATGACGGCGAAATCAACCTGCGCAAAAATATGCGCCTCGGCGTTGTTGACCAAGAAGTGCCCAGCGGCCCACAAAGCCTCATCCAAACCGTTCTGGACGCAGATAAAGAGCGTAAATCCCTGCTAGCAGAAGCCGACACCGCCACAGATCCCATGCGCATCGCGGCGATACATACGCGCCTGTCAGATATTGACGCCTATTCCGCAGAATCCCGCGGCGCGTCAATTTTGGCCGGGTTGGGGTTTACAGCTGAAGATCAGTTGAAACCCTGCTCCGATTTTTCAGGCGGGTGGCGCATGCGGGTGGCTTTGGCGGCCATGTTATTTGCCCAACCGGATTTGTTACTGCTCGATGAACCAACGAACTATCTTGATGTCGAAGGGGCGGTCTGGCTTGAGGCACATATCCGAAAATATTCAGGCACGGTCTTTGTCATTTCCCATGATCGAGATTTCCTAAATACCGCCGTCACCCACATCGCGCATTTACGCAGCGGGAAGCTGTTTTCTTATCCCGGGGATTACGATAATTTCGAACGGCAAGTCGCGGAGCAAAACCGCCACGATATGTCGTTGATGGCAAAGCAAGAAGACGAGCGCCGGCATCTAGAGGACTTTGTACGCCGCTTTCGCTACAGCGCATCAAAAGCGAAACAAGCGCAAAGCCGGATCAAGAAGCTGTCCAAAATGCAGCCCGTGGCGACCATCATCAATGATCCGATATCGCCCATTGTCTTGACGGGTCCCGAGCGCCCGCTCTCCCCGCCGATTGTGAAATTCGATTCCGTTGCCCTTGGATATCAGACAGACAGTCATGGCGAGCTTGTCGTATTACGGAACCTCAATTTACGGATTGATCCAGATGATCGCATCGGAATTTTGGGTAAAAACGGGCAAGGGAAATCCACCTTTGCCAAGGCCATTATGGACGAGCTGAAACCCCTCCTCCTCGACCCCGCCAAACCCGGTTACATTAAGCGCAATAAGAAACTTCGCATCGGATATTTCGCACAGCACCAGATTGATTTACTCAACCCGAAAGCCAGCGCCTATGACCATGTTGTCAAGCTGATGCCTGATGCCACCGAGGCCCAAAGACGCGCCCGCCTCGCCGGGTTTGGATTAGGGCAGAAAAATGCCGAAACGCCAGCTGGGGATTTATCGGGCGGGGAGAAGGCGCGGCTATTGTTCTCCCTCATTGGTTTCAACAAACCGCACTTACTGGTTTTGGATGAACCGGCCAACCATTTGGACATCGATAGCCGCGCCGAATTAATTCGAAGTCTTAATAATTACGAGGGCGCAGTTATCGTCATCTCTCATGATCGAAATCTATTGGAAGCCGTCGTCGACAGGCTTTGGTTGGTAGATTCCGGCAAGGTCGACCCATTTGACGGCTCTCTCGATGATTATCGCACCTTGCAATTAGAAAAAGTAAAAACTGAAAAAAAACAAAAACCTAAAGAAGATAACTCACGTAAGCGAAACAGACAAGATCGTGCAGAATCGTTGAAAAAAATCGCGCCATTAAAACGCAAGACAGAAAACCTGGAAAAACAGTTCGAGGCCGCGCAGACAAAATTAGGGCAGATTGATGCACGTTTGGCCACGGAGGATTTATTTACCACGAACCCCGAAGAAGCTGTCAAACTCGGCCAAATCCGTGCTAAGACACAAGCGTTGATTGAGTCCCTTGAGTTGGAATGGTTGACGGCGCTGGAAGCCTATGATCTGGCCCGTGAACACGAAGGATTAGATTGATGTGGGCGTTTAAATGCTGCGGGCAATATGGCTGAACCGCAGCTTGTGGGATGATTGCCATGATGAATTCACGACTCGTTCGCGAGGCCGACGCTCAAACCTATTTTGAGCTTATGGCCTATTTGACTCGCCAATTTGGCGCGCCGTCCAGGCCTGCTGTGCCTTCACCACTTTTGAAGACGGTCGGCATGGAGTCCCTCGCCTGGGACCCGTCTGACACGCGGTCTATGTTCCATTGGGCGCAGGATTATTTCGGCGAAATAAAATCCGCCTGCCACATGATCGATTTCCAAGCCGAATTATTCCCTGAAGGCATTGACGCCGAAGCTGAGCATCGCCTCGCAGATCACCGCTTGAGCACCTTGGCGGCGGGACGGATACCTTACCGAAGAAGCATTGTCCCCTCCGTGACATATGATCCATGGCAATGCGTGACCCCCGGTTATTTCCCGGCGAAAATCGGATTGCAACTCGCCCAATTCCGCGTTGCAAAATTTAAGCCGGACAAACCGCGCGCCTCTCTTTCACGGCAAAAGATCGTCTTAGCCGCTGCCGCCTATAACCGGCAGGGATTTGTTCTCGCTAATTTGCCCGAGCAGGTTTCAGATTGCCTCTCGCAAGCCGGCCATAAACGCGTGATGTCCCAAGCGACCATCCTCAACAGCTTGTGCTTTTCGATCTGCTTAGCCTTGCGCATCAGACGTCAGTCAGCCGAGCAAATCACCGCAACTTACGGGACACGCATGACCCAACAGTTTCGCAAGAAAATCCCGCAAGCCTGTCAGCAAATCGACTCGCACGCGGAACATTTAGAGCTGTTGCAAATGCTGGCGGAGCCTAAGCCGAGACGGGCCTCGCGTGCTCAGAGCCATCAGCCCCCCGCTTAGCGGCAGTCAATCGTCTGAATATAGCCCTGATTATCCAGCTCGATCGTGAGACGGGTCTCGATCGTGGGGCCCAGATTCAGACTATCCATCATATTGGAAATAGACGGCGCATAGAGCGATTGCCCGGGAAGAAACTCGCGCACTTCCTTAAACGGCGGCTCATCATAGAATGTGTCATCGGGATTATAGCCAAACCCCTCGAGCTGCGCAGGCTTTATCACGCGTTTGCGCCCGGGAAGGCCCGCAATGAAAATCGCGCCCTCATGCTGCCCGAGCAGGCCTTGATAGAGCTGAGACCGGCACGCATCCACGGGCGGGAGCATCGGCGTGGGCTGCGCGGCCAGATAGGCCGGACGCACATATTGCCCCTGCCCCGGACGGGGTTGATAGTCCGGAAAGGTGCTGGACGGGTTGCCGTAAGCACAGGCGGTCAACATCAAAGCGCTGAGAATTGCGAGATTACGAATCATACGCCCTATTTGGCGGCCTAAGCGTTTACACCGCGTTAACCATGATGCGCGGCGCGCACCTTCCTCCCCCTCAAGGGGGAGGTGGCATGAGCGTAGCGAAAGGCGGAGGGGGTCTGAGGTCTTAAAAAGCTGGTTGCACCTCCCCCTCCGAGCTTCACTGCGTTCAGCCCACCTCCCCCGTTGCGGGGGAGGAAGGAATGTCGTGAAACCTGCGACTCCCCATGCTACCCACCCCCATGACCACCCCACTCTCACCTTGGCGCGCGACCGCCCTCACCCTGTTCCCGGACGCCTTTCCGGGCGTTCTCGGCACATCCATCATTGGCGGGGCTGAAAAAAGCGGCATTTGGCAGCTAGATACGGTAGACATTCGCGATTTTTCGACTAATAGGCACCGCAGCGTCGACAGTCCGCCTTCGGGCGGCGGTCCCGGCATGGTGTTAAAACCTGATGTGGCCGCAGCTGCTATCGACTCAGTGTCTGATGCCAGCAATGGTAACCGACCGCTGATATATATGACCCCCCGGGGCAAACCCCTCACCCAGAAACGGGTGAGAGCGTTGGCATCGGGCTCGGGTCTTATTGTGTTTTGCGGACGGTTTGAAGGCCTCGACCAAAGGGTGATCGAAGCCCGCAATATGGAGGAAATCTCCATAGGCGACTTCGTTCTCGCGGGCGGAGAGGTTGCGGCACAAGTAATGATCGAGGCGTGCGTACGCCTGCTGCCCGGGGTTTTGGGCGCGGCAGACAGCGCCTCGGACGAGAGTTTTGAAGATGGTTTGCTAGAGTATCCCCTCTATACCAAGCCAAGAGAATTTGAAGGCCGGAGCATCCCGGACGTGTTACTAAGCGGCGATCATAAAAAGATCGCGGAGTGGCGACGCAAACAAAGCGAAGAGACAACGCAGGCACGGCGCCCCGACTTATGGGACGCTCTGCAAACAGGAGACGGATCATGAACGTCATTGAAAAAATTGAAAAAGCTGAAGCAGCGCGCCTCCTCGAAGGCGGAAAAGTCATTCCCGATTTCTCGGCGGGTGACACGCTGATCGTTCAGGTCCGCATCACCGAAGGCACACGCACACGTCTGCAAGCCTTTGAAGGCGTCTGTATCGCCCGCTCCGGTGCTGGCCTCAAAGAGAGCTTCACCGTTCGCAAGATCAGCTATGGCGAAGGCGTCGAGCGCGTCTTCCCACTCTACTCCCCGATGGTAGAAGAAATTGAAGTCAAACGCCGCGGCAAAGTCCGCCGCGCGAAATTATACTACCTCCGCGACCGCCGTGGTAAGTCTGCAAGGATTGCAGAACGCACAACTGGCCGTGGTATGTCAGGTGGTAGAGCCAAGAAGTAATCGCGCCCGAAATTCATCCGGGGGATGAATTTCAGCGATTACCCGAAACGGGTTCGTTTCGGTTTTGATGAATTAGAATAGATGAACCGTCGTCCGAAAGGATGGCGGTTTTTTTTATGGGTAAAAACTTAAGGCTGGCGTTATTGCAGATTGATTTTTTCAAAGCCTCGCATGTATTTTTCAACGTAATCTTGTGCCTGCAACTTCAACAAACGCTCCGCTTCTGTAGAACTCAGAATTCGATCAGCTAATGACTTGATTTTCGTATGATCAATTTTCGGATTTTTATGATTTATGTAATCGCCAGAACTGCTGCGATTTAGATCAATATCGAAGAAAACTCCCGCATATTCAAAATTGATCAAATATTGATCAAATAGTCGTTCATCAAATCCCGATTCGGTAGACCACCACCAAATTTGAATAATTGAAGATGGTTCCGCCTGAACAAACAATTGTTTTTCTGCTAATAATTTTTCGGCTCGATCAACTAGTTTGTCCAAATATGGCTCTGGATCCAAATAAAATGGGATACTTTCAGAACCGTCTTTAAGGGAACTCTTTGTGCCACAAAGCCTTCGAACTAGCATAGATGGCAGGGTAAAATCGTATTTTTCATCAAATAGCGTATCTAAAAAATCTTTTCGATCTTGTTTTGGAATCCTATTTCCGACGCTTTCAACTATAATTTTTTGAAGTCTCTCTAAATTATCTGTCCAACCCCGTTCATCTTTGGCTTTGATAAAAACCGGAGCATTTTCTAATACTGCCTTAATAATTGCATTAAAATCATTATCTTGGTTTTTGAGCCATTTCTCAACCTCCGGAATAATTCGAATACGAAGCTCTGATTTAGCTAAATCGGGAGCATTATCTATATAAATCAACAACTCTCGAAAACTGGCTCCATAATCTTTGCTAGCCTCAAATTTCGCCAAAAGAGTTCGTGGCCAATTAGCCTTTGGCATCGCTAGTCGGAAATAATTGGAAGTAGAATCCCTATTCTCGATTGCGTGGTGATTTTTTTCGGGAACTTGGAGGTAAGTCAGGCGCTCCCCCAGGTTGTTGGGAAAAAGAAACTTCAGCGTCTTTTTACGTTTTAAATCAATATCTATACTTGGGTCTGAACGCCTAATAATTCTTTCCAATGAAGACAGATTTTTATCTTCTTCAGCTATATCTATTTCGCCAAAATCGATTTCAAAAATATTAAATGATCCATGATTCAAACGACCTTGGTTGTTCATTATCCATCTATAAAGTTCGGAATCAAATACGTCAGCGATGCATAGAACAAGAAGGTCAACTGGGTCAGTCTGTTCGTACAAAGCGCTCCATACAAAAACAAATTTATTCACCAAACGTGTTATGTCTCGCGGTGTCTCTAAAAAATGGGCGGCGGAAGCCTTCCATACATCTTCTAAACTACTGAAAATTATATCGAAGAATTGTTTCTCTGGTGTTTGTTCAAAACTCTTGCTTTGTTTCATCAGTGTTGACGTGAATAAATCGAACAACTCATGTTTTTGAGGTTGATCAAGCTCGAACTGAAGCTGTACTATTTTGTGAAGATATTTCTGCCCTTCAGATGGGGTCAGCTTCAATTGAGTTTCCAAGTGTTTTCCGACAATATTTATATCGTAGCTGATCAAGTAAATAATATTGGGCAGGTCCCCCAAATTTTTTACTAGGCCGATCATTTGTGTGGCCTCTTTGGGGGTCATCCTATCCAAATCATCTATTACGATTAGGAGTTTTCTATTTCCCAGCTTTCTTAGTTGAACCTCAAGATTAAGTTTCAACTCATCTAGTGTTTTTGTTCTTTCCTTAGTAAATCCACCAAGCGTGTCAGAAAAATTTTTCAACTTTGAATCACCTAATAAGTCAGCCCCTGTGCCTATCAAACTGAAAAGTTGGACTGCATATGCTCTCGCTTGCTCGGATACTTCAGGCCCCAAATATCTTTGAATTACTAGATACAAATCAGCTATAAATGCAGAGGCAAGACTAGCCCTATTTGGTATGAGCCACGGCGAAAATCGAAACACAATTGTACTTGGTTGATCAGCGACGTGATGTTTCAAGAAAAAATATCGGAGTATTTCCTCAGCTAGGTATTCCGATTTTTCAAAATCATTCCCAAGTTTAATTTGCTTCAACAAGTGCCATCGTGCCGTCTTCCGAGGACTGAGAGTATCATCCTCGTAATTTTTGTCGAGGTATCGAAATCTCTGCCGATAGGTTCTTGCGAGTGCTTTTAAGTCACCACTTTCCCATACTTTCTGATCAATATCTAAATACTCCTCCTGCTCATTCAGACGTTCTATTTCATGATGTTGAATCCACTCATTAATCATTGACAAGGTACTAGTTTTTCCGGAGCCCCACTGCCCGGAAAGACCAATCACAAACCCGTCTTTTGCGGGTAGATTTACAATTCCTTTGGCAATTTCTTTGGCAAAATTAGCACGACCTAAAGTGTCATCATCAATAGAACTTATTGGCCTGTCAGCAGAAATTTCCATTTGGAACTCCAATATTTATTCGCCTCCTATAGTTGAATTTACGACATAATGACAACCTGCTCAGGCCTAATCTACCCTAACGGTCTAGCCGTTCGGTAGCCCACTGCATTTGGTCCCCCGGACCAACTGCGGACGCTGCGCGCGTCCGCGTTTCAAAACCGACGTTTTCCCCATAAAACCGCATTCTAAAAAAACTCCGTCCCTACTTTCCAAACCCATGATAAAGTCATCAAGTTCTTTCAAACATGGGACAGGCGAGGCCTCGCTTGCCGTTTGGGAGACGGTGGGTCTGAGCGTTTTGGTGTGAGAACCGAAAGTGTGCCGGGACTTTTGTGGTGAGAGACGACCGCTGGGTGTTGAACCGGGTCATATCCAATAAAACGGGTATGGGTGACCGGAACGCCTAACTGCGGGACCCCCGACCGCTGCATCAAAAACCATCGCCGCAGGAAATGCAGAGTGGCTTTACAACCCAATCTGCCGTCTTCGCGTAAAACAAAACTCTACTTTCCTCTCTGGTATTC
>CAZSKH010000115.1:0-7686 GCA_964607395.1 uncultured Algimonas sp. | reverse complement strand
ATTCATTGGCCCTATTGCGCGCGCATCTGCCCTTATTGTGATTTCAACGTTTTTAAACGCCGCGATGACGACGTCCTTTTACCAGCGATATTGGCAGATATGAAACATTGGCGGGACATGTCAGGCCCGCGAGACGTGACCTCGATTCACTTTGGCGGGGGCACGCCGTCTTTAATGACGCCGTCGCAAGTCGGTGCGGTTATCAACGCAGTGTCTTCATTATGGGGCGCTGGCAGCATTGAGATTGCGCTGGAAGCCAACCCGCATGAAATGAACACAGATGATTGGCGCGGTTACGCGGCGGCAGGCCTGAACCGCATGTCGCTGGGCGTGCAAAGTTTCAATGATGATGCGCTTTCCTTTCTGGGACGAGATCATGACGGAGGCACCGCCCGCGCCGCATTGGACCTCGCGATGGATATATTCCCGAGCGTCTCTACGGATTTAATTTTTGGGTGGGCCGGGCAAACCAAATCGGAGTTATCGACTGACTTATCAACGTTAGTATCGGCAGGCGTTCCACATATTTCGACCTATCAGCTCACGATTGAGGATGACACAGCTTTTGCCAAGGCCGAAACACGTGGCCAGACACGCGCCGTTGGCCCTGATCTCTCCGCCGATCTTTACGATCAAGTTAGAGAGACCTTAGGCGCATCCGGGTTCGATCATTATGAAGTATCCAATTTCGCGAAACCCGGCCACCGCTCCCGCCACAACCTCGCCTATTGGCAGGGGTTGGATTATGTTGGCGTCGGCCCGGGTGCGCATGGGCGAATAACAATTGACGGAACGCGCCGCGCGACCATCGCCCATCTGACGCCCGGCGCTTATGCGCAGGGCGTTACGGAGACGGGGTCCGGAGTTGATAGTCATGAAAGTCTCAGCGGCGCAGATTGGGCCGCCGAATATCTACTGATGGGCCTGCGCATAAAGGACGGAATATCCCTGAGCCGGTTTGCAGACTTAGCAGGGTCACGCCTCAACGCTTCCGAACTGGACCACCTCATTCAAACCGGGCTTTTACGGCGCGAGGGAGATACCCTATCAGCCACCGGAAACGGACGGCTCGTCTTGAACGCCGTGACCGAGCAGCTCCTACTCTTTTAGAGAGTTGGCACAAAAAAGCCGGACACAAAGGCCCGGCTAAATCATCAAAGATGTCCAAGACGCCTAATTATTTTTTGGCGCGAGAACCATCGTCATCAAACGGCCTTCGGTTTTTGGTTCAAACTCGACTTTGCAATCCTCGGCAAAGTCTTCTTTTACGCGGGACAGGAGGTCCATACCCCGATCCATATGGGCCATTTCACGGCCGCGGAAGCGAACAGTCACTTTTACCTTATCTCCGCGATCGAAGAATTTGCGCATGGCTTTGGTTTTCACGCCATAATCATGCACGTCGATATTCGGACGCATTTTGATTTCTTTCAACGCCTGTGTGCGCTGGTTCTTGCGGTTTGCAGCTTTTTTCTTTTGATTCTCAAAGCGCATTTTACCGTAATCCAGCACCTTACAAACAGGTGTCAGGCCCGGGGCGACTTCGACAAGGTCAAGTCCGGCGTCTCGGGCGGCAGCTAAAGCTTCGCTGAGAGGGACAGTCCCTCTTTTTTCTCCATCGGCAAGAATGAGCAGGACATTATCGGCGGTAATGTCACGGTTGATGCGCGGGCCTTTGGGTTTTTTGGCGGGTTGGGCCGAAAGGGGTCTTCTAGCGATTGGTGTTCTCCTGAGGTTGTTACAATCGAGTGGTCTGTTAAGCTCGCGATATGGCGGTTTTATGCCGCATATACAAGGGAAACTGCTTATTTTGCCGAAGGTTTCAATAAATCCTCATAGACGCGTAAAAGCGCCGTTTGCAGGGCGGTTTTGGAATATTTCGCTGCGATTCGGTCTCGCGCGTCCTGCAATCCCGTTAAATTCCCAACCCGCCTTATCCCATCAGCCAAGGCTTTTGCATCGCCGGGCGGGGTGCGCCAACCCGTAATTCCGTGCTCGACAACTTCCACCGCGCCGCCGTGATCAGCGGCAATAACAGGGCGGCCCATCGCCTGAGCCTCAGCAGCGGTTCGGCCAAAGGCTTCTGGGTCAGTGGATGGGCAAATGACGATATCGGCGGCGAGATAGGCGGCGGCGACATCCGAATCATGCCCGGGAATTTGGACCCGATCTGCGAGATTCAAACGCTTAGTCTGCGCCCACAATTCGGCCACATAATCATCCCGGCCTTGCGGATCACCAAGCAAAACAAGATGATAGGTTGCGTCCAGATGCGCCATGGCTTCAATCGCGACCAGCTGCCCTTTCCACCGCGTGAGGCGCCCGGGCAATAAAATAAGTTTCGCGTCCTCCGGCACACCCCAAGCCACCCGACGGGCCAACGGGTTTTCTTTGGGGATATGAATAGGATCAAATATCGTCATATCAACGCCGCGCGGGATGACGACAATTTTATGCGGGTCTGTTCCATGCTCGCGGATGATGTGTTCACAGGTAAAATTGGAATTGGCGATAATAATATCACCCCTAGCCATCACGGAATTATAGCCGCGTTTCAGTGCAGATTTCGCGTTATAAATGCCGTGATAAGTTGTCACAAATGGGACGTTCTCTGCCCGCGCTGCGAACATGGCAGGCCAAGCCGGCGCGCGAGAGCGGGCATGGACGATGTCTATATGATGCTCTGCAATCAACCGGCGGACCCCCGCAATGCGCCAAGGCACAGAAAAAATATTCTTAGACCCAATCGCCGCCGTATGATGCACCCCGCCCATCGCTTCCAACTCGCGGACTAATCGCCCACCATTTGAGAGCACATGCGCGCTGTGGCCACCTCTTACCAGAGCCTCAACCGTCTCTAAAACGGTGCGTTCAACACCTCCGGCATTGAGGTCTGGCAAAATTTGCAGCACATTCATGCGGACTTCTTAACCTAATCGGATTCATAATGCCCGACTTTCTGACAACGCCTGATGATGAAAAAATTGCCTATGAAAAATCCGGCGGCACAGGCCCGACCCTCATTTGGTGCGGCGGTCTGAAATCCGATATGGAAGGCTCAAAAGCGACCCATTTACACGCCTGGGCCAAAGCGCGCGGGCAAGCCTTTATCCGCTTTGATTATTTCGGCCACGGTCAAAGCAGCGGTGAGTTTATGGACGGAACGATGTCACGTTGGGCCGCAGATATTAAGGTCGTGCGGGACGCACTTTGCGACGGCGAGGTCATTTTTATTGGCTCGTCCATGGGGGGCTGGGCCGCGCTTTTGGCGGCGATTGCCAATACGCCGCGTGTCGCGGGTTTAGTTCTGATTAATCCCGCACCAGATTTCACAGAAAAACTAACTGTCGCGGGATGGACAGAGGATCAGATTGCGGCTTTGGAAAATGACGGCGTTGTCTATGAGCCATCAGGATATGATGAACCCTATGCTTATTCGAAGGCTCTGATTGAGGATGGGAAAGCGCGGCAGATATTGGACCTCCCCATCCCGCTGACGTGCCCTATTCGGATATTGCAGGGCTATGAAGACACCGTCGTGCCCTGGACTCACTCGAAACGGTTGATTGATATGCTAACGTCGAAAGACGTGACCTACACGCTGGTCGCAGGCGGAGATCACAGCCTATCGCGAGAGAGCGATTTGAAGCTGATTGAAGTTGCTATAGCGGAGATAAGCGTATGAGTAACATGGTTTGGCTTTATGCTGTCGGTCTTCCTTTGTTTATCGTCTTTTTTTCATGGGCCTCATTGGCTGGGACACTCTGGCTGATCGCCCGCGCCAGCGGCTGGGCTGAGTTGGCGGCCCATTACGGCAAAGACTTTCCCGAAAGTTCGACACCGCGTACATTCCGCAGATTAGGTTTGGGGCGACGCACGCCCTTGATGTATAATTATGCGATCCGCGCGCGCATATTGAATCGCACTCTTTATCTGCGCCCAACATTTCTTGCCAAAAGCTCGCACAAGCCCTTGGCGATTGCCTTAGTGGATTTAGAGTTTGACACTGACAACGACGCTCACAAGACCACACGCACTGCCACTTTAACGACATTCCCGGATCGCAAATTTTGGTTCACACGGGAGGATGCAGCTTGGATAGAAGCTGCACAAGGGACAGGCTAAACATGGTCACGCCCCTCGATCAACGCCCTCGCTCCGGCCCCTATTCGGGATTAAATGCCCGCTCGGCTAAACGGTTTTTAACGCAAAGCTTTGCGGAGGCCGGGCTGCCTTTTGCGGAAGAGGACGCGGTTGAGATTGTGCTGGCCGCGACGGGGTTTGATAAAACCGCGCTGATGCTGCGCGGCACAGAATTTCTCTCGCCCGAGGTTTTCGCGACGATACAAAACCACATGACCCGCCGCCTCTCCGGTGAACCCGTTGATCATATCTTGGGGTGGCGGGAATTTTACGGGCGTCGGTTTCAAATTTCAGGAGACGTTTTATCCCCGCGCGCAGACACAGAAACCTTGGTGCGAGGGGCGCTTTCCAGATTAAGGAAAACCCCGCAAGCTCATCTATTGGACATGGGGACAGGCAGCGGCGCAGTTGGTTTAACACTGCTGGCCGAAAAACCGGACATTAGCTTGGTGGCAACAGATATTTCCGGCGCGGCGCTGACTCTCGCGAAATTCAACGCGAAATCTCTAAATGTCGAAAACCGTGTGAGTTTCGCACAGGGAGCCTGGTGGGATGTTGTCTCGCTGGACGACAGCTTTGACATGATTTTATCAAACCCGCCCTATATCACTGACGCCGCCATGGAGACCTTGGAAAGCGAGGTCACAAACTATGACCCTGACCTAGCGCTTCGCGGCGGCGCAGATGGTTTGGACGCTTACCGCGCGCTCGTCGCTGGCGCACCACACTATTTAAAAACTGGCGGCTGGTTGGGCTTAGAGATCGGATTTGACCAAGCAGAGGCGCTAAAAAGGCTCCTACAAACCGGGCCGTGGGCAAACATCACCGTTGATAAAGACTTAGGCGGTTTGGACCGCGCGGTCTGGGCGCAAAAGCCAACTTAATATTGATGCAAAAATGAAATGAAAAACCGCTTTGCATAGGCCTCACGCTTTGCTAGGCGGGGCGTGCAGAACGTAAGCGTCGTCAGGCAAGCCTGACGAATGCCACTGCCATAGCTGACAGATCGAGGGCCTAGCACGACTTCCCGTGCGTTTGGATGCCCTGTCCGCTGTCACCCCATTTGAGGAAGACCGATGAAGCGTCAACGCGGCCGTAATCGCAATAAAAATACTAATCGCAACAGCAACCACAATAACCATAACCGGTCCATGGATAGTCAAGGTCCGGGGGTAAAAGTGCGGGGCAATGCCTCCACGATTTATGAAAAATATACGGCCCTCGCGCGCGACGCCAAAATGGGCGGAAGCCGGGTTAATGCTGAGAACCTCTTGCAGCACGCAGAACATTATCTGCGCCTGATGAATGAGCAGGAGGCGGCAAAGCGCGTCGCGCAAGAGGCCCGCGAAAAAGCAGATGCCGAACGCGCCGAACAACAGGCCGCTCGCCGCGCCGAACGGGGCGAGACCGACGGAGAGGATGACGGCGAGAATAATCGTAACCATCGCCGCAATAATAACCGGAATCATAATAACAACCGCCGCGACCGTGACGCCTCTAAATCCACGGAAGATGGAGCAGAAACACCAGCTGAGCTGGACGTGATTGAGTCTGTCGATGTCGCCCCAAAGGCCAAAGCGAAACCCAAGGCCCGAAAGGCGCCTAAGGCAGAAACAGTTGATGCGGAAGACGCGCCTAAACGTCGCCGAAAAGCCCCTGCCCGCAAATCCGAAGACACGGTTGAGGCTGCGGAATAGAAAATTTTTAGACGCGGCATCTGTCACCGACCGCCTCGCAGCACCTTGACGCTTAAGACTGAATTCCTATCTCAGGCAGGAAAGCGGGCATATTACGCCCCACCCTAATTTCTGACTGAGGCCTCACATGGACATTCAAGCCTATACGCAGCGCGCGCGGACCGTCATACAAGCGGCGCAAACAGAAGCGGTTACCCGCGACCATCAACAATTAACTCCTGCGCATATTTTGCGCGGCTTATTGCATGAAGATGGCGGGCTGCCTCGCAATCTCGTGCAGATGGCGGGGACATCCCCCGACGCCGTCGATGCCGCGGTCAACCAAACCCTAAATAAACTTCCCAAAGTCGAAGGCGGTTCTGGCTTGTCTTTGTCTAAAGCCGCGACCAAGGTTTTTGCCGTTGCGGAAAAAACAGCCAAAGACTCCGGCGATGCTTTTGTAACTTTGGAGCGCCTCTTGCTGGCAACCGTCACCCATGCGGATAAAGCCCTGCGGGATGCGCTGTCCACCTCGGGATTGGATGCCAAACGTTTGGGCGAAGCTATCGCCTCTGTGCGGTCCGATGATCCCGTGACATCTGACTCTGCCGAAGATCAATATGAAGCCCTCTCCAAATATGCGCGGGATCTAACGCAGGCCGCGCGAGACGGAAAGCTCGACCCTGTGATTGGACGGGACGAAGAAATTCGGCGGACCCTGCAAGTGCTCTCCCGGCGTTCAAAGAATAATCCCTTGCTAATCGGCGAACCCGGTGTCGGGAAAACCGCGATTGCCGAAGGCCTTGCCGTGCGTATCGTTTCGGGTGATGTGCCGGAAAGCGTGCGGGACAAACGGCTGCTGGCCCTGGATATGGGCTCGCTGATTGCGGGCGCGAAATATCGCGGGGAGTTTGAAGAACGGCTGAAAGCGGTGTTGAAAGAAATCGAGAAAGCCGATGGCCAGATCATCCTCTTCATCGACGAAATCCACACATTGGTCGGGGCCGGTAAAGGTGACGGCGCGATGGATGCTGCCAACCTGCTCAAACCTGCGCTAGCACGCGGAGAGCTTCATTGTATCGGCGCGACGACGCTGGATGAGTATCGCAAACATTTAGAAAAAGACGCGGCCCTCGCGCGGCGGTTCCTGACCGTCTTTGTGAGTGAGCCAAATGTTGAGGACACAGTCTCAATTCTGCGCGGATTGAAAGATAAATATGAGGTCCATCACGGGATTCGGATTTCAGACGCTGCGATTGTCTCTGCCGCGCAATTGTCTAACCGCTATATCACGGACAGGTTTCTGCCGGATAAAGCCATTGACCTTATGGATGAAGCCGCCAGTCGTTTGCGTATGCAAGTGGATAGCAAACCAGAAGCGCTGGACGAGATTGACCGCCGTATTGTGCAGCTACGCATTGAAGTTGAAGCGCTCAAAAAAGAAAAGGATGCAGCCTCCAAAACCCGACTAGAAAAGCGCACCTCAGAAATTGATGCGCTGCAATCTCAATCGGATGAAATGACCGCCAGCTGGCAGGCAGAGAAAGCTAAACTCGCCAGCGCGACGGATATTGTCGAAGAGCTGGACCATGCCCGATTTGAACTACAGGATGCGGTTCGGCGCGGCGATTATGAAACGGCCGGTCGTCTGCAACATGAAGATATTCCCGCTCTAGAAGCCAAGGCCGCTGAGTTGGAGACGAAAGTCGATGAACCGAGCCTGGCCAGTGAAACCGTCACAGCGGAAACCATCGCTACGGTCGTGTCACGTTGGACAGGTGTGCCTGTTGAGAAAATGCTGGAAGGCGAGCGAGAAAAATTACTGACGATGGAGCGCGTTTTGAGCGCGCGCGTTGTGGGGCAGAGC
>CAZSKH010000114.1:0-7731 GCA_964607395.1 uncultured Algimonas sp. | reverse complement strand
TCGCAGCGGCCCTATCCGAGGCCCGTGACGCGCTGGAAGATGTGATCGAGCCTTATCTCATTCAGCAAGGCTTTCTGCAACGCACCCCGCGCGGCCGTATGGCCACCCCGCGCGCCTATGCCCATCTAGGTCTGAACCCGCCAAAGAAACCGCCCCCGCCGAAACTGTTTGAGGAGAAATAGGTGATGACTGAACAACCCAATATTGGCTGGTTTGAGGGGCGGGAGCATCATTATCCGCTTCGTGTTTTTTACGAGGACACGGATTTTTCCGGCATCGTTTATTATGCAAATTATTTGCGGTTTTGCGAGCGGGCGCGAAGTAGTTTTTTCCGCCTTGTCGGGTTTGAACATGCGAAGCTCTGGGACGCGGATGACCCGCTCGCCTTTGCCATTCGCAAGATTGAACTCGACTATAAAAAACCCGCCCGCGTGGATGACCATTTGGTCGTGGTGACCACCTATGACCGGATAAAAGGCGCACGATTATGGGTCAGCCAAGCCGTCTATCTCGGGGATGAGTTGCTCGTAACAGCCGTCTCAGAAGCGGCCTGCATAACACCCGAAGGCAGGCCGAAGAGAGCGCCGAAATTTATGGTGGAGACTTTAACCTCCTACCTGTCCCCGGGCAACGACCCGGGGCCTCCTTCGGGGTCATGACGCAAAAAGCGACACGGACGAATTGGGTCTACATCATGGCAAATCGTTACAATAGTGCGATTTATGTGGGGTCTACATCCGACATAGACCTGCGCGTTCGTCAGCATAAGTCTGGTGAGATCAAAGGTCATACGAAAAAATATAACCTTACAAAACTCGTTTATTTTGAACGTCTGGAAGATATGGACCGCGCGCTGAAGCGCGAAAAGCAACTCAAGAATTGGCGGCGCGAGTGGAAGAATGACTTGAATGAAGCGAATAATCCTAAATGCCAAGACATATTTGAAGTTGCGCTAGAAGACAAAGCCCTTGTCGATTGGGAATAGACGCAGGAGACCCCGGGTCGTTGCCCGGGGACAGCTAAGGAAAACAAAAATGACCCAAATCACCCACACACCCTATACACTCTGGCCCACCCGCAAAACCGCTGACCCGCGCGCGGCGACGCAGGCGCAGTTTATTCATGGCCTCACCGAGATCTTACAATATCAAGCCCCGATGCAGGCGCTGTCTTTGTTCCAGACTTACGCCAAAGCGTCGGGCCTGATGAAAATTGCCGCCCCCGTGCGCCGTAAGTTTGAGCGCGCCATTACCCTCGCCGAGAAATCGGGCGAAATCATTGTGGAGCGCGAAGCTGATCCGGAAGCGGATGGCCCTGATGATAGTGTCGGTTGGATATTGCGCCTGCCGGACCAAGCCCCCGTCAGTTTACGCGACCTCGGTCCGCGCGGTTTTGCCGAAATTCCGATGAGCGAGCTGGCCGCGCTGGTGCTCGAAATCCGAAGCGCCGATGAATTTGCAGGCCGCGAAGATATTTATCGCGCCGTGCTGGAGCATTATGGCCTACAAAAACTAACGGCCCTCGTCAGGCGTCGGCTGGATGCCGTTTTGGCGGAGTATTTCTAATGGGAAAAGATACGCTTTTCCTCCTCCCGCCCGGATTTGCAGATAATAACCGCCGCGAATATTGTCCGGAATGTGCAGAAATTTGGGGCGTGCTCGCCTATTATCCCGCTATCCAACAGAGCGTGGAGGTGATTTATCAGCCGATTGCGAAACCGCGCGCCGATTTGGTGGCGCTACTCGGGGATAAGAATCAAAACTGCCCCACGCTTGTTATAACGAAGGGCAGTCCTGAATTTGATAATTGCGGCATTATGAGCTGGCGCGGCGCGCATTTTATCAATAATGCCCGCGATATCGGCCGATATTGGTCCCAGCGTTATGGAACGGCGGTCCCGCGCGGAACGGGACCCTTATAAATAGGTCCTGACCTTAGGCTTGGCGGCTAGCCTTGAGTGGGGTCGCCGATTCTCTCTCCCGGTGCCGGACCGACGGGGCCAACGATAACGTCAGCACTACAAAAATTTGTGACTTCGGTCTGATTTCCGGTGGCTTCATCTGTGACGACATAGAAGACTTCCGCTTGTTTCATGACGATTTTCTGCTCCGTCCGTTGTTCAATCGGCTCATAGGGCGGGTTTTCGATCAGGCTAATGCCGACAACCGTTCTCGTTTCAGCCGGGATTTCCACCCGTTGGAGGGCAGACACCTCGTAACATGTTGGCGCAGCGGGCACCTCCACAATAACCGGTGCCTCAACCACGGGCTCCACGGGTTCCGGAACGACTGCGCAGGCAGACAACGTTGCCGTGGTCAGAACGAGGACGCTGAGGCCCTTAAATGATGTTTGCATGATAATCTCCGAGTGTTGCGCCCATATTTGAGAGCTCTATCTACTGTTTTCGTCCAAATTGCGACAAAATTAAGCTGAATTTTGACAGGTCTTGATGTCTTGGCGATTCTATGTGCAGGGTTTAAGGATAGGGTTAAGGTTTTATTATTACAGCTTACAAACGCGTAACTGGCACCTTGGGCAATGGGGCGCTATCTCCAGTTTAATTCGCGAAAGACCTATAGAAGGATTCACATGTTTGACGTTATTTTTCAGGCCAGTCCATTGGCTGACGTCCATAGCGGGGATTTCTCCTTTATCTCGCTTTTTTTAATGGCGGATTGGGTTGTGAAATCCGTCATGATTGTTTTGACAATCGCCTCCATTTGGTCATGGGTCGTGGCCGTTGACAAATTTATCATGTTCGCCCTGTTGAAACGGCGCGCGACCGCCTTTGAGGACACGTTCTGGTCGGGGCGTACATTGGACGAGCTCTCCAAAGCGCTGGGCTCAGACACGCGCGATCCGATGGCCCGCGTTTTTGCCGCTGCGATGCGAGAATATAATGAGAGCCGAAATGCCACCGCGACGAATGGCGTCTTGGGCCGCTCCAACGCCACACATGAGCGCATCGACAGCGTTATGAATTTGGTCATCAACCGCGAACTCGCAAAAGCCGAACGCGGCATGACCGTCCTCGCGACTGTGGCGTCTGCGTCAGTGTTTGTCGGACTGTTCGGAACCGTCTGGGGCATTATGAATGCGTTCCGCGCGATTGCCGCCAGTCAGAATACGAACCTATCCGTTGTGGCGCCGGGTATTGCCGAAGCGCTTTTCGCGACGGCTCTCGGCTTGATTGCCGCGATTCCGGCCTTGATATTCTACAATATGTTTACCGCCGATTTGGATAAATATGGCGGGCGCTTGGAAGGTTATTCTGACGAGCTATCGGCCATACTCTCGCGCAAGCTGAGCAAGGGCTCCTAGCCATGGGTGCGAATGTCAAACGCGGCGTTGGCCGAAATTCAGGACGTCGGCGTCACCGCCGCACGTCCTTGAATGCGGATATTAATGTGACGCCGCTGGTCGATGTCATGCTGGTGCTCCTCATCGTATTCATGGTTGCCGCCCCATTACTCAGCGTGGGTGTGCCGATTGAGCTGCCAAAAACAGATGCGAAATCTATGCCGTCACAAACGGAGCCGATTACAATTTCGGTCAATGCAGCTGGCGAAATTTTCATACAAGAAACCGAAATTGCGCTGGATGATGTGGCGACGCGCCTCATAGCCATTAGCAATAATGGCTATGATGAACGCATCTACCTGCGCGGTGACGGACAAGCGAATTATGAAGCCGTGATGAAAGTCATGGCGAGGGTAAACGCGGCAGGTTTCTCGAATTTGGGCCTCGTCACCGATCCAGTGAGTGCAGGTAATTAGTGACCGCACGCAAGCCAAATAACCTGCCTTGGGTCATTTTGGGCGGCGTTTGCGTCTTGGCCATATTGGCAGTGATGGGCTGGTTCGCATTAGCCCTGCGATCCGCGGGGGAAAAGATTGCGGAAGGGTTTGCGGCGGGCGGGCCAGCTGCGAGCCAGCACTCACCAGCCAAAACTCAGCTCATGATTTATGTAAATGAAAATAACGAAATTTCTCTGGGAAACGAGACATTATTGGTGGGAGCGTCTTTCTCTGATGTCAGCGCGTTCAGAGCTTTTTCGGACGTGAACAGGTTAAAAGAAGCGCTTTTAGAGCGAGAACAGAGTGAGTTGAAATCAGCGAATATTGTTCTGCTACGACACGAAAAGTCGACACCGAATGCCGTTGTTCCTTTGCGGGAAATGCTCGATGATTTGGGCATCAAGAGTCGGACTAAAATTCGGGCCTCATACACGGAATGAAACTTGGCCTCCCCATATCCCTAATGCTGCATATCGGCGTTTTTGGTGGCTTCACATGGTTTGCCGCCGAAGCGAAGCCTTTGGGCGAGGCCAAGATTATTCCCGTTGAAATCGTGACAGTCGCGCCAGAAACAAATGTATCAGCGGCGATTAGACCGCCTAAACGTGTTGTGCCAGACACCCAGCCCGAGATCATGACGTCTCCAACGCCGATGGAAAATGCTGAAGAGGTTGCGCCCGAGGTTAAAGTCGCGCCCAGAGAGCAGCCGGTTGAAAAACAAGCGGAAATCACACCTGAAATCACGGAAGATGCAGAAGCGATTGTCAGACCGGAGCCAGAACCCGAGCTGCCCAGTTTCGATCTCGACGCGTTGTCAGGCCTCATTGATAAAGCCCGTGAAACCGCCCCGGAGGCCAATCAACAAGTCGCGCTGGAAAGCGAGTCCGCTCAAGCGCGTTTTGAGGACATCGCCCGCCGCGCCGAAGGGTTAGGGAATGGCCTCGCGGCGACGGAAGCGGACCTCGTGGCCAATGCCATGTATAAATGTTGGCGCATGCCAGCTGCCGCAACGGACGCAGAGAACTTACAGGTCCGCTTGAATGTTCGACTCGTCATCGGCGGATATGTTGAAAGCGTAACATTGATCGACCAAGCCGCGTCCCGGCGGTTGTCGCCCGGAAATGAATTTTGGGACGTGGCTGAACGCGGCGCTATCGCGGCCGTCAATAAATGCGCCCCTTATGATTTCCTACCTGAGGAACGTTATGGAGTATGGAGAGAACTTATCTTGAATTTGCGTCCGCAATTGTAAAGACTGTAGTTATGACACGTATCACGCGAATTTTCTCGATCCTCGCCGCATGGCTGCTCGCGCTTGCACTGAGCTTGCCCGCACACGCCCAGCTGGAAATTGACATTACCAAAGGTAATCTTGACCCGGTTCAGATTGCTGTGCCGGATTTTCTGGCCTCCTCTCAATCCGAGCGGGCGTTGGGAAAGCAGATTGCCGAGGTCATCCGGGCCGACTTGGAGCGCTCGGGGTTATTCAAAGCCCTTGATCCCGCCAGTTTTTTGGAAACTCAAACCAATATTGATTATAAGCCGACCTTTGCGGATTGGCGCGTTATCAAGGCGGATGCGCTCGTATCGGGCCGTATTCGGACAGAGGGCGACAGCCGCTTTCTCATGGAGTTTCGTCTCTGGGACGTTTTCGCTGGACAGCAACTCAAAGGCGTTCGCTTCGCAGCCACGCCCGATAATTGGCGGCGCACAGCGCATAAGGCCTCTGACGCGATCTACGAAGCGCTGACGGGGGAGAGCGGATATTTCGACTCCCGCATCGTGTTTATTGATGAAAGAGGTCCGAAGACGAAAAAAGTCAAACGCCTCGCGATCATGGATCAAGACGGTGAAAATCCTGTTTACCTGCTCGGTGGATCAGATCTCGTCTTGACGCCGCGTTTTTCTCCTAACTCGCAGACGATTGTCTATTTGAGCTATGAAAATAATAATCCGAATGTTTACCTGCTCGATATTGAGACGGGGCGTCGTGAATTATTGGGTGATTTCCCGGGTATGACTTTCGCGCCGCATCTTTCCCCTGACGGAAACAGCTTAATTTTGACCATGTCGCGGCGGGGTAATTCCGACGTTTATGTGATGGATTTGAGATCCCGCAGTACGACTCGCTTGACGACTGACCCCGCAATTGATGTGTCCGCGAGTTATTCTCCTGATGGAAAAAAGATTGTGTTCAATTCTGATCGCGGCGGGTCCCCTCAGCTATATACGATGGATGCAAACGGAAAAAATGTGAAACGGATTAGCTTTGGTAAAGGGCGATACTCTGCCCCGATCTGGAGCCCGCGCGGTGATAAGATCGCCTTCGCCCGCAGTCATAACGGAAAATTCGGTATCGGCGTGATGGATACCGACGGGAAGAACGAACGTATATTGACGGATAGCTTTCTGGATGAGAGCCCGACATGGTCCCCGAATGGGCGAGTTATCATATTCGCTCGCGAATATCGCGGTACTGAGGGCCGATCGGAAGTTTGGTCAGTTGACCTGACAGGCCAGAATTTACGCCGTGTGGAGACACCCGGAATGGCGTCTGATCCGGCATGGTCGCCGCTGTTACCTTAGGTGTTGGCGCCTTATCTAACGGTTTTGCAACGCAAATTGGGCAAATAATCAAAATTCAGCCTTGATTGCGCCTTAAACCCTGCGTTTATATAGTCGGGCGGCGGGGCAACGTTAGACGCCGGACATCATGGAGAGACAAATGAAACATTATTTTATGGGCGGCGCAGCTCTTTTGGTTCTTAGCGCATGTGCGACAAAACCTGAACCTGTCAAGGAAATGCCGGCTCCCGCCCCGGTTGTGCAAGCGCCGGCCCCTGTGATTACGGAACCGCCAGCTCCCGCGCCTGCGGTTGTTGAACAATTGCCTCAAGTCGTAGAAATGGCTCCGGATGTTAATTTGCCAAATCCCGGTTCGATTGCCGATTTTGCCTATCAGTCCGGCGGCGAGCCGCGCGTCTTTTTCGGCTATGATCAGTTTTCCTTGTCCCAAGAGGCTCGGGACGTATTGCGTCGCCAGGCCAATTGGCTGAAAATATATCAGGATGCGACCGCTGTTATTGAAGGTCATGCCGATGAGCGCGGGACGCGAGAATATAACTTGGCCTTGGGCGCGCGGCGCGCGGATAGTGTAAAAGCTTTCTTGATAAGCGAGGGTATTTCTCCAAACCGTCTGCGTACAATTTCTTACGGGAAAGAGCGCCCCATTGATGGCCGTCCATCTGAAACGGGTTGGGCGCGTAATCGCAATGGCTATACAAATCTGAACCTTCGCGGCGTCAGCTAACGCCAATTGGCCTTGAACATTAAAATCGCGTTCATCACTGTGACCGCGATTTAAGTCACCAAATCCATCATCGTCGGCTATGCTGGCGATGTTCGACTATGAAATTCGGTCTCAGGAGACCAAAATGGCAAACCCCCAAATGGCAAAACCTATGAAACATATCCTTATCGCATTTTTGGCGACCAGCTGCTTCATCGCGGCCCCTGCACAGGCGCAGTCGAAAAAGGAATTGGCCGCGCAGAACACAGCTTTGGCTGAACGGTTGGGGCGTTTGGAATCGCGAATGCTGACCGGTGATCCTGCCGCCGAGCGCCTGATGTCAAGGATCGACGCGTTAGAGACAGCGCAACGTGCATTGCGCGGTGAATTGGAACGTGTCGCCTTTGAGCGCGACGGCCTGAAAGGCGAAGTCATGCAATTGCGCACCGAGCTTCAGCTAATTCAAGATATGGCCGGCCGAATGCGTGTGCATCTGGATGCGGTCGATTTGATCGCACAAGAACAGACCCGTCCGATTGAACGCCGTCTCGGCCCTGTGACGATGGGACCAACAACGCCCCTTGATCCGCTTGGCGGCGCGCCAACATTCGGGCAGCGGCCGCTTGTGATTGGCCAATCGCAGCC
>CAZSKH010000113.1:0-7763 GCA_964607395.1 uncultured Algimonas sp. | reverse complement strand
GCTTTTCTCTCATAGAATGTTTTTCTTTGCTTTAAAACTTCCAGTTTGTTAGCGTCGGCGTCCGGGGTGCGAAGTACAATTGCCGATAGTGAATCTATCGAGTCGTACGGAGCGCATGGAAAAATGATCAATATCGACAGTTTTACAGCGATTAAATCGTCGTCTCCGTCACTGAGCCGCGTACTGCCTGTGGTCTTGGTTTTATCTGCATTTGCCGCTCCCGGATGGGCGCAAGTCATTGCGGACGGACAAACCGCAACAACAGTCACAACATCAACGGATGGCCATGTAACGGTCGACATCGCGCCAATTGTCGCGGACCGCGTGAGTTATAATACCTACACTGACTTTAACGTATCCGAGGCCGGGCTGGACTTTGACAATCGGATTGTTGGCGCGCGGACAATTGTAAATGAGGTGACCGGATCAAACCCCAGCTCGATCATGGGGGATGTCGAAGTCTTAGGTCAACGGGCCCATGTCATTCTCGCGAACACGAATGGGATCACCGTGGATGGCGGGCAATTTATTAATACGGGCGGGCTGGTTTTATCTACGGGCGAACTTTCTTTCGCTCAGCGACAAGTGGGGCCAGGTATTTTCCAAATTAACACGGTCTTGGAGACGGGCGAGGGGGTTATTCGTATTGAAGGTGCAGGTCTTTCCGGCACTATGGATCGGTTGGATATTCTGTCGCGCGAGATAAAAATCTCAGCCGAGTTAACAAATGAGAATGTCGATCCCAGATCAGCAATTGCATTGTATGCGGGCGCGAGTCGGGCCGAGTATGACAGTTCAGTCGTCCCAACCAATTCTGCCTCGCGGTGGAGCTTTGTGAATGCTGGAGGACCCAATGGGTTGGAGACATCGCAGGATGCGGTTTTGGTTGATATTACTCGTGCCGCCAGCCTCACGGCGTCCAGCGTGTTGGTTGAAGTAACTGACCTTGGGGCCGGAGTCAGATACGCTGGCGAGGGTCTTGCGACTCGGCGAGCGTTCACAATTTCGGCGGATGGGGACCTCATAATGGATGCGCCTCAAATTACGGCGGCAACAGATATCAATGTGACGGCTGCGTCTATTGCAATTGAGGGGGATGTTGCGGCAGAGCGGAGGGCAGAGCTCAATGCGGCTTTTGGGTCCGTTAACCTCACGGCGCTTGATGGCGATATAGATATTCAAGATGGCCGATTAACCGGATTTTCTGGTTTTGAGCCTTTGGGTGTTGAGGGTGCCGTCAATATTTTGGCTGAGAGCGGTGCGATCAGTATCGGCTCCACGAGCGAGGAAACTCGCTCGGATATCATTACGTTTAGTCGCGATGATTTCGACGTAGCGGATGACATAATTATTCGCGCGCGTGACGGGGTGATGATAGGAGACGCTGCTTTAAGCAGCGCTGCGAATATCGAAATTTCAGGCTCGGACATTCATTTCGGAAGCAACATTCTGCGCTCCGTCATGTTTGCTGACGGCGCTATTCGCATGGTTGCTGATACAGGAGATATCACAAATTCCGGCGGCACTATTCAGGGCTCGGAGGCCTCAGGAAATTATGACTCTGCATTGTCATTGACGGCTGAGCGGGACGTCAAAAATCAAACTTCCGATGCGGATTATGTTTCAATTCTTTTCGGGCAATCGGGTTTGGATATTGAGGCCGGTGGCCGCATCATTAATGATACGGCGCGTATCGTGTCTGATGGCGACGTGAATTTGAGTGCGAGCGAGGGCGTTGACGTCACAATTGGATATGCTGACGGCGGAGGCGCGGATTCATTTGATGTTCTGACTCAAAGCTTGCGCACGGCGAGTCGATCACAAGCTGTCGACTTCGGTGACCTGCCGTTGGGCGGGCTACTCAGTTATGTGACAGCCGGGACGGACCTCAACATTACCACTGACACGCTTTTAGTTCGCGGCGGAAATTTATCTGCTAATGGGGGCGATATAAATGTTGCGGCCCGTTTAGTGGATTTAGAGTCGGTCTATAGCGGAAGCTATGAGTATGAACGCAGTTGCTTTATCTTCTGCCGCTCAAGCGGCAGTAGCAACATCAATGCCCAAGGCGGTCGGTTGGCGGCAACTGGGGATGTTTCGTTGGTGGGGGCGGAATCGCTCAACCTTCTTGGGGGGGAGATCATTGCGCTGGGAGACATTGATGTTGAGGCTGATGCCATCAGGCTGGAGGGCATTCCAATTGTCACGATACATAGCCGTCCGGCAGGGCTCTATAATTTTTGGGCAGGCTCATCGGCTTATATAACTTGGCAGGACAGGCTAGGTGTTTTGAATGCTGGAGGGACTTTGGATATTACCTCGCAGGATGAGGTCGAGCTCGACGGCGGTCAATTGCTTGCGTCGAATATCGTGAACCCCGCCGGTGTTCGGCTCTTAAGTGCGCCTGATTTTGACTCCCCAATCGGCAATCATCATATCGGATTTTTTGCGCAGATAGGTATTTTGCATAAAGACGATGATCCCGATGAAGATGATGACGACGATGGCCAAGAAGAGGGCTAAATCGCAATTGACGGATTTTATCATTAATAAGCGGGTTCGGTCTGCGGGCTTCGCGTCTTTGGTTGCGGCTTTTATGTTTAGCATGGCGAATGCGCCTGCAACCAACGCGCAGACGGGTCCAATCGTACCGCCAAATGTTGATCCCGGAGAGGAGCTTGAGCGCGAGCAGGAAGAGGAGCGTCGCCGAGACGAAATTGAAAATTTTGATTCCCGCGATGAGCTTGGCCCCGGTGATTCTAACGAAGATGGAAACACCCAAAGCGCGGCTGATGAAGGGCCTTGTATTGATATCAAAGAAATAAGTGTGACCGGGGCGCAGAGAATTAAAGGTAGCCTCGGAAACATTAAGGCGCCTTATGCGCCAGATTGTATGAGTCGCGTAGACATTGCCGCCTTAATGAAGGCTATTGACGAGGCCTACATTGGACTCGGGTTGATCACGAGCCGAGCTTATATCGAGAAGCAAGATTTTAAAGATGGCATATTAAAATTAAAAGTTATCGAGGGCGTGGTTGAAGATGTCGTCGTGATTGACGGCGACGGTAAGCTTGAACCGGCATTGCGCCGCCTGACGGCCTTTCCCATTGCCAAAGGCGGGGTATTGCAACTCAGAGATTTTGAACAGGGTTTGGATCAGCTAAATCGCCTTAAATCAACGAAAGCCACTTTGAAATTATCCCCTGGAGAAAATCCGGGAGGGACAATTGTCAATGTGAATGTAAAAGACGAACACAGATATCGTGTGTCCGCAAGTTGGAATAATCACGGTTCTCCGACCACAGGCAAGGATCAGCTTCGATTAAGTCTCGGGGCCGAGAACGTATTTCTTGCCAATGATATTTGGGGCGCGACATATGTCGGGACGTTGGATTCAAATGCATTGGTGGTCAGTACATCTGTCCCTGTTGGATATGCGACACTCAACGTTAGCGGTGTGGCCTCCGACTACCTGATTGGCTTGACGCCCACATCGGAGCTCTACGGAGATAGTCTCACCGGGGAGGCGTCGATGAATTACGTTTTCCGGCGGCGCGCAAAGCATAAGAGTTTCGCTGAATTTGGATTGCAGGTCCGCAAATCCAGACGTTTTGTGAACTCATTCGAATTGTCTCCGCAAACGCTTGCGACATTACGGGTAACGGGTGGGCACATCATTGAAGGCGAAAAAGCGAAAGTGTCTTTGGATGCTTCATATTTATACGGCACCAACTGGTTTGGGGCGACGGAGGACCCGGATGATATCTCGGACCGAGAGCCGAATGCCCAATTTCACGCAATTGAGTTCGGCGTGACAAGAGTCCAGAAGCCAAAAAAATGGGGCCGTTGGATTGTTTCGGCACGGGGCAAGCTATCAGAAGAGGCTTTGTACGGGCCTGAACAGACGCCGTTGGGGGCCAGATCGACCGTTAGGGGGTACCGCACTGCGCCTTTATCCGCCGACACAGCCTTTTATGTTCGAAATGACGTCATGCTCTCAATGGACGAGTCTTGGAAAGACTTCGCGGCGCGTCTTCCCGGAGGAAAAGAAGGCCCCTTGGGCACTTTGGCAGCATCCTTGCAGCCCTATGTGTTCGCGGATGTGGGCATTGGCCATAGCCGTTCGCAAGTGAGAACAGATGTTGTCGGCGGGTTTGGCGGCGGTCTAAGGATAAAGGGTAAGCGAATAAATTTTGATATTGGCGGCGAAATACCCATCGCAAAAGTCGAATATAGAGAATTTAATGACCCAAGGTTTTTGGCAACCATCGGTGTCAATTGGCCATAATGAAGAGGAAAGTTAATGTTGAACTTAGTAAGTAAGGGAAGAGCCGTCTGCCTCGCAGTCTGTCTTCTCGCCGTGTCTGGGATGTCGGCTTATGGTCAGGTTGCGGATGGGCTTGAGGCCTTGGAAAACAAGGATTTGGCTGGCGCAGCGCAAGCATTTAACCAGGCCTTTGAGGATGGCGATGGCGACGGCGCTTTTTATCTAGGCCGCATGGCCGAGTTTGGCGTGGGCCTTCCGGCCGATCTACCTCGCGCGGCGGCCTTATATAAGGTTGCAGCTGAGAAAGGCTCGGTGAAGGCGATGAACCGTTTGGGACTCATGCACCTTAACGGCACGGGCGCGTTACAGAATTATGTCAAAGCTTTGGAGCTCATTTGCGGCGCTGCGGATGAGGGAGATGCCAATGCCCAGTTTAACTGTGGTAATCTCTATGCACAGGGAAAGGGGGCAGAAAAGAGCTTAGACAAAGCTGTTGATTTTTACAGACTTGCATCTGGTCAGGATCATATCGCGGGAACTAATTTCTTGGCGCTTGCGACGCTGGGCGGGTCTGGCACGGAGCAAAATATTTCTGAATCTTTTAGTCTCTTCGAGAAGACTGCGGCTCAAGGAAACCCGCTCGGTCTCTATCAGGCTGGCGTAATGCTCGCTGATGGTCAGGGTACAGAGGTCGATTTGGTAAAGGCCCATACCTATCTAAATTTGGCAGCCGCTCGGGGGCACCCTTCGGCGAGTGTGAAAAGAGCGGAAGTTGAAAAATCTATGAGTTCGCAAGAGATTGCAAAGGCTCAGGAAATGGCTGTTAACTGGAAAGCGGAAGCTCCCGAGCCGAATGTGCCTGAGGACAATGAAAAGAAGAAGAAAAAGGGGTGGTTCGGAAAGTGAACCTAAAATGAACGACACGCCTTCCAGCCCTAACTGCTAACGTAAAGTTAACATATTAAGGTTGTTGGGCCTGGTTGGATATGATACTGCTCGTCCGTTGGTTGTAGCGTAGGCAGTTGCGCGAGTTGGGCAAAAGTCTTGTGAGGTGATAGCTTCACAAGGCTTTGGTAGTGGAGCCAAAAAATTAGAAGGGTTGCGATTTGCATGAAAAGTGCAAAATACAGGGGCGCAATTCGAAACTTCCTTTTCGCAAAGCACTTGCCTATGGCAAATCCTCGCGTGTTTGGCGTAGGAAGCTCCGCAGCATTTTCCATGATTTCATCGCGCAGTTCACAGCATTTGTACATTTTTTGGTCTTTTGTCTCGTTCTTCCAACGGGTGCGTCTGCGCAAGTGGCTCCAGATGTCTATGTTCCGGAAGACGGTGTAACGACAGATTTATTGCCTGACTTTGATGCTTTGGTTGATCAGATTCCGGAGATAACGGAAACTGAGACCGGCGTCCCTCTCGTCAATATCACGAACCCTGTGGATGGGGTTTCGGTCAACCAATACAGCCGCCTAGTCGTGGGTGAAGACGGCCTTATCTTCAATAATAGTCTCGTCCCCGGAGTGAGCTTTCTTGGCGGCGCGGTCGACGCCAACCCGAACCTCACAACGCCTGCCAATATCATTCTTAATCAGGTGTCTTCATCTGAAATGTCGCTCATTGCGGGTGCGGTTGAGGTTTTCGGGCAGCGTGCGGATGTTATTTTTGCCAATCCAAATGGCATGACAGTCAATGGAACTGAGTTTATAAATACGGGCACTGCGACATTTGTCACCGGCCTTGTTGCGCTAGACTCTGGTCAAGCTATTTTCGATGTGACAGGTGGAGCGTTGGTCATTGGTATTGACGGGGTATCTGGTTCGGATGGTCTGAATCTCGTTGGGCGGACTGTTTCGCTTCAAGGGCTGGCCGAAGCGCGCGATCAGGTTACGATTTCAGGCGGCGCGCAGCAGTTTAATCATGCGGATGGAACGGCGCAATCTATCGTGGGTCAAGGCGAATCTCCGGACTTTGCTATTGACGGAACGCATTACGGCGCGGCGCGTGCAGGCCAAATCACAGTTTTAGGAAATGAGGCCGGGTTAGGCGTGCGTTTGCCTGGGAGTTTGCAGGCTACAGCTGGTGATCTTTCTATAATGTCTTTGGATGACATCGATTTCGGCGCTGTCGAAGCTGATGGAAATGTTGACATTTTTGCGTCCGGGGATGTGCGTCAAAGACGTGACGCGGCAGCGGGCGACGCCTTCAATGTGGTTGCGGGTGGGTCTTACCAAGCAGATGTAGATGCTGGCATCTTCTCAGGCTCTGACGTCACGATTTCAGCGGAAGAGGACGTTGATCTAGCGGGTGAGTTACAGGCTGTCGGTAATTTGAATGTCGTGGCTGGTGAGGACTTCTCGTCGGAAACGGAAATTTCGGTTGGCGCAGATGTTGCGATTGACGCTGGCGCGGATGCTCACGTTGCAGCAGGAATAATAAGCGCTCAAAATGTGGATGTTACCGCAGGAGATCATGCTGAGGTTTCAGACACTTACCTTGTTGCAACAGATCGGGTTGAAATTTCCGGAACGGATGTGACGGCGGGGGAAAATTCTGCCTATCTGGGCGGGAATGGTGTCGCATTTGAGGCTGAACGAACATTCACTAATGAAGCCATCATTGTTGATGAGCATAGTTTTGAGATTGCGTTTGGCGAGAACTTTATAAACACGGCAACTGCCCAATATGTATATGACGATATTGACTTGGATGTGCTGGGTGATTTTGTGAATTCCGGCTTATTCTATGGTCGCGATAGCGTGACCTTGAATAGCTCTGTCGTTCTAAATGAAATTTCCGGCACGCTGGCCGGCGGTACAGTGAATGTGCAAACCGAAGTGGGTTTGTCTAACTTTGGTTTGATTAGTGGCGATACTAATTTGGTCATTGGTTTGAGCGACGGCGTTATTGCTGGGGCTTTTTATAATGATGGCCGGGTTCAAGGCGAAGTCGTTGATGTGGCCGCAACTGAGTTTGAAAATGATGTGAACGGCATCATCTTGGCGCATAGTTCTGATTTGACGCTTAGTGCCTCAAGCGATTTGACCAACAACGGTATTTTACAATCTTTTGGCGCGACGGACATCACTGCTAGTCAAGCCTTCATTAATGGCGGCACCGTTGCTGTCGGAGAATTTGATCCGGAGACTAAGGCGCCTGCCGGAGAAATAGATGTCTCTGCGGTTGATATAGTCAATCTGGTGGGCGGAGCCATATACGCAGGTGATGCTGATTTTACGGCCTCTGGGGATTTTGACAACGCGGGCTCGATCCTGATCAATAATGGTTTGGAATTGGATGTCGGGAACATCTTCCGTCAGACAGGATTTACCCAGGTCCGTGGGTCTGCTGCGGTTACGGCTCTTGATATTTTGACGGGCCAAGACAACCGCTTTTACACCACAGGCGACCTCAATCTTACGGCGACAGGGGACGTCATTCTGGACGGCCAAACTATCGTTGGTGGGGACATCATGGCGCAGACTGAAGCGGCTATTTTACG